>DASWLJ010000213.1:0-6156 GCA_036396185.1 Bathyarchaeia archaeon
GCCCACCTACGTCGATGACCCTTACTACTACCTCCGCCCCGGCGAGGGGGTTGAGGAGAGGCCCAACCCTGGGTGGAGGATCATCCGCCCAGGGAGAGCTAGGGGGACCCTGAAGGGCGGCCACTTGGAGTCCCTGCTTTCCCTGGCGGGTACCGGGTACTGGCCGAGCTTCGAGGACAGCCTCCTCTTCTTGGAGGTGGACGAGGCTGGGGGGCCAAGCCTGAGGGTGCTCAGGGCGCTGAGGCACCTGGAGCAGCTGGGCGTGTTCGACGAGGCTGAGGCGGTTCTGCTGGGTAGGACACCTGAGGCCGCTGGGCTCAGCGTGGGCCTCGGGGAGCTCGTCGACGTGGTTCTCGACGGCCGCGACATCCCTGTCGTTGTGGGGATGGATTTCGGGCACACCAACCCGATCATGACTATCCCGGTGGGTGTGGAGGCCGAGCTGGATACGGGAAAAAGTGTGTTAACGCTGCTTGAGCCGGGAGTCGTCTAGTTTTGCGGAGCGGAATCACACGAGCCGCGTATAGTATTTACTGTATTTTCCATGTTTTGTAATGAAAATGAGTTATTCTCACCGGCTGTAAGAATAGTTTTTTTAATATGTTTACTGGGGGTTAACATTAGAGCTGGCTAGTGGGCGCTGGGCTCCCGAGGAACGGTAAGGCTTTCCGTGAAAGAAAATGGGCTACCGGAGCGGGACGCCCCAACGGCAACGAGGGACGACGGCGTCCCACTGGCCACGCTCCGATTATCATCCAATTGCCTCTGACAGACATATAAAACCTCGCAGCCTCCTTCAAGGCAGTATAAACATCAAATCCGCTGAGATGGGGAGGGGTCAGTTTATCCGGCGGTGGAAAAAAACCGGGTTCAGCTTTTATGCATGACATAGGCCGCTTATCGATTGCATGATCCAGTGAAACTTACGCGTAGAGGTGCGATGAGCGGGGTACATGTTTACGCCTCCACGTTAAAAACGTTGAACCTGCTACGCCGCCGCGAGCCACAGGTTATAAGCTGTTCCATCCGCGGGTTTCGCTCGCCGAGGATAACTCTAAAACGGTGTGCGCCGAATATACCCCGATGGTTATGCTCGACGAGAAGTCGATTGAGGTCATGAAGGAGCTCATGGAGGCCTTCGGGCCGTCGGGCTTCGAGAGGGAGCCGAACCTCGTTGTGATGAAGCACATGGACGGCGTGGCCGACGAGGTGCTCACGGACAAGCTGGGCACAGTCGCCTTCAAGCTCAAGGGGAGCGGCCCCACGGTGCTGCTGACGGGCCACACGGACGAGGTGGGCTTCATAGTGTCATCCGTCTCGGAGGAGGGGTACCTCACCTTCAACCAGCTGGGCGGATGGTGGGACCAGGTTCTCCTGGCGCAGCGGGTGGTCGTCCGCGGCAGGAAGGGGGACGTGCACGGGGTCATCGCCAGCAAGCCGCCGCACATCCTGCCCCAGGAGGAGAGGAGCAAGATGGTGGAGAAGAGGAACATGTTCATCGACATAGGCGCCTGCTCCAAGGAGGAGGCCGAGGAGGCCGGGGTCCGCGTCGGAGACCCAGTCGTCCCGTGGAGCCCATTCAGCCTCATCCAGGACGGCAGGGTAGCTATGGCTAAGGCCTTCGACGACAGGATCGGCGCCTTCGTGTTCATGGAGGCCATGAGGAGGATCAAGGAGCAGGGGATAGCTCACCCTAACACCGTGGTGGGGGCGGCGACCGTCCAGGAGGAGGTTGGGCTGAGGGGCGCCCAGACCATCGCCCACGTTGTGGAGCCCGACGTCAGCATAGTGCTGGAGGTGGACATCGCCGGCGATGTGCCCGGCATCAAGCCCAGCGAGGCCCTGACGAGGATGGGTAAGGGGCCCGGCCTGGTAACCTACGACAGGAGCATGATACCTAACCAGCCCTTCAAGGAGTTCGTCATTGACACCGCTAGGCTGGCCCAGATACCTCTGCAGCTGAGCCAGGTGAGCGGCGGAGGCACCGACGCGGGCAAGATACACATGGACCGCGCGGGGTGCCCGTCGGTGGTAATAACGGTGCCCACGCGCCACATCCACAGCCACGTGGGGATGCTCAGCCTCAAGGACACGGAGAACGCGGTCAGGCTCGTCATAGAGCTTCTGAAGAGGCTTGACCGGGCTACCGTGGAGAGCTTCACGGCTCTCTAGGTGGTGCCATTGCGTCCTCTCCTAAAGTGGGCCGGGGGGAAGCGGAGCCTGGTGGAGAGGATACTGGGCATGTTCCCCTCAGGCCACGAGGAGAGGGCCTACCATGAGCCCTTCGTCGGTGGCGGAGCCGTCTTCTTTAAGCTGGAGCCCGAGGCGGGGTCCATCAGCGACGTCAACGGCAGGCTCATGAGCTTCTACAGGGTCGTCAGGGACCGGCCTGAGGAGCTGATAGAGGCCGCTGAGGGGTACGTGTACGAGGAGAAGGTCTACTACAGGCTCCGAGATAGATTCAACCAGAGGCCCGGCGACCCGGTGGAGGACGCGGCGCTTCTCCTGTACCTCAACAAGACGGGCTACAACGGCCTCTACAGGGTCAACTCCAAGGGCGAGTTCAACGTCCCCTTCGGGAGATACAGTGACCCCAGGATCGTTCACCCCAGGCAGATCAGGAGAGCCAGCAGGCTTCTTGGCGGCGTCGAGGTGTTCAGCGGCGACTTCGAGTACGTTAAAGGCTGCGCCAGGGAGGGCGACGTCTGCTACCTGGACCCCCCTTACCAGCCCTCAAGCAGAACCGCCCACTTCGTGGACTACTCTGCGGGGGGCTTCGGGGAGGGGGACCAGGCCCGGCTCAGGGACCTGTGCGTAGAGCTGGACCGCATAGGCGTCAGCTTCGTCCAGAGCAACTCGGACACCGCGCTAATAAGGGGCCTCTACGAGGACGCGGGGTTCACGCTCATCACCTTGAAGACCAGCAGGATGATAAGCAGCAAGGTTTCGAGCAGAGCCACGGGGTACGATCTATTGATCACGAACTCGGCTTCTTGACGTCCATGTACTTGGCCCAGTCGATCTTCAGTAGGGCTAAGATGATGATTACCAGCAGCGCGACTGACGCGACCCCCCCGAGTATGCCGCTGGACTCGAAGATTTCCTTGACGAAGCTGTAGCTGTACCTGCCCGCGTAGGCCACGACCGTGCACATGATGGTCTTGCCCGCGAACATGGCCACCATGGCCTTCTTGAGGCTGTACCGCAGCATGCCGAGCGGTATCATCAGCAGGTCGTCTGGGAGGGGTAGAAGCGCGAACAGGAATATCACGGCCATGCCGTGCCTCTGGATCAGCAGCTTGGCCGTCTCCAGGCGCTCACCGTACCTCTCGTCCAGGACCCTGCGGCCCCCCATCCCGATCAGGTAGGCCGAGAACTCCCCGATGGTGGAGCCGGCACCGCACACGATCCCCAGGATGACGGGGTTCAGCGTGGCCCCGAAGGCGTATATGGTGACGACGAACGGGACGGGGAAGAAGACCGTGAAGTTGCCGAAGACGCTTATGGCGAAGGCTCCAGCGTAGCCGTAGGTCGAGACAAGCTGGTTCATCCACGCCCAGACGTCCAAGTTTTTCACCCGGTCCCCAACCAATACGCTGAGCCACGGTTAAAGATTATCAAAAGACAGATAACGGGTCCCTGCGCCTGAACCCGTGAGCGGGCTTGATAACTGTCAGGGAGGTCACCCTCGAGAACCTGGACGACGTCTTCAAGGTGTGCTCCAGGAACAAGCTTGACAGCCCCACCCAGATGAAGGGCATAGCCATCAAACGCGACTGGATGAGGCGCATGATCCGCAGATATGGGCCGGTGTCCATGGTCGCCTACATCGGCGGCGAGCCCGCCGCCCAGGCCATGTACTACCCAGAGGACGCGCTGCCCTACGAGCCCAACCCGAGGAAGGGCGTGCTGCACGTCGAGTGCATATACAACTCTTCCCCGGAGACGAGAGGCAGGGGCGTCGGCAAGGCCCTGATGGAGCGCTTAGCCGCTGAGGCGCACAGGGGGCTCAGGTGCATGGGCGGCGAGTGCAGGTTCATGGTGGCCGAGGCGTTCAACACGGGCGAGGGCGTGAGCATGGAGGACTTCTACCTTTCCAACGGGTTCAGGAGGGGCGACGGAGAGCTGTACCGCCCCGTCCACGGGGACTACGAGCCAAAGGAGAGGGTGAGCTACGTGCCCGCTGAAGAGGACAGGGGCAGAGCCATCGTCTTCTACAACAGGAACTGCGAGTACAGCTACCCCTTCGCCCTACGGATCGAGGAGGCGCTGAGTGACGTGGCCCCTGAGCTGCCCGTGACATTCATAGACATGTGGGACGAGCCGGGGGAGGCGGCGAGAAGGGGCGTCAGGTACCTGCTGGTCAACGCTAAGCCCATAAACTCGCACATAGGGAACCGGGACGCCTTCAATGCGGAGGACGCTGAAGCCCTCAAGCATCCAGAAGCCTAAGGAGCCCCTCCAAGCCCACCCTGGCGAGCTGCTCCTCGTCCATGAACACGGCGCCGGGGTACCTTCGCCGAGCCTCTTCGGCGAAGACCCCGGAGACGAGCCCCACGACTCCGCCCGTCGAATCGAGAAGCTTCGTGCTGAGGCCGCAGCTGGGGGAGCGGGCCTTCAATATGAAGGCGTCCACGCGCCCTAGCCCGCTCAGGGTCTTCCGTGCGTAGCGCCTTAGCTCGTCTGTTACGTCGCGGCCCGTGCCCGTCTGGACGGCGCGTACATCGTCGCCTTCCGTGACGAGGTTTATCGGGTCTCTGGGCACACCCAGGCTGGTGTCAGCCTCCGGGCAGACCGTGGTGACCTCGGCTTTGCCGCGGAGAGACTGGGCTACGCTGGACTCCACGATCCCGCCGTCCCACCGGCACGCCTCGAAGCCGAGGCACCTGCTCACAACAACCCTGGGCCGCCCGACAGGCATAGCTGGACAGTGGCCCGGCTCTATTTGTGTTTAGCCCGCCAAAGGGGTGCCCTGCATATGGTTTTATCCCGTGAAGACCACGGGTATTGACTGTAACCGCCATGAGCGACTGCGCCGGACTCGTATTCGACATCAAGCACTTCGCGGTCCACGACGGCCCCGGGCTGAGGACCACGGTGTTCCTGAAGGGGTGCCCTTTGAGGTGCGAGTGGTGCCACAGCCCAGAGTCACAGAGCTCGGCCCCCGAGATCATGGTTGACAGGGACAGGTGCATCGGCTGCGGCGAGTGCGTCGCCAACTGCCCGAGGGGTGCCATATCTGAGCCGGGCCGTATTGACAGGGCCGCGTGCGACGGGTGCGGCAGGTGCGCGGAGGGGTGCTACGCCGACGCCCTGGAGCTCATAGGGAGGAGGATGACGGTGGCCGAGGTGCTGGGCGAGGTGGAGAGGGACAGGCTGCTCATCGAGGTCTCAGGCGGAGGCGTTACGCTGTCGGGAGGCGAACCCGCCGCACAGCCAGAGTTCACCATGTCCCTGCTGAAGAGCCTCAAGGAGAGCGGCTACCACACGGCCCTCGACACATGCGGACAGTGCAACTGGGACACCCTCAGCGGGTTGCTGGGCCACGTGGACCTGGTGCTCTACGACGTGAAGCACATGGACCCTGAGAGGCACCTGAGGTACACGGGGGCGTCAAACGAGCAGATCATGGGTAACCTGGAGAGGACGCTGGGGCTGGGGAAGAGCGTCTGGATCAGGGTCCCCCTCATCCCGGGGGTGAACGACGGCGACCCGCACCTCCACCAATTAGGCAAATATCTCAGCACCTTGGGGGCAGAGTCCGTGCAGGTTCTGCCCTACCACGTGCTGGGGGTCCCCAAGTACGAGGGACTGGACCGCATGTACAGCCTGGGCGGCCTCACACCTCACAATGGTAGGAGGCTGCGGGAGGTCAGGGACCTGCTCCGGGGGTACTGCGACAACGTGATCGTGAAGGGAGTGGACTGATTGAGCCGAGCAGAGACGCTGAAGAGGAACCTTGACAACATCGTGAGAGTCGACGTGGACGAAGAGAGGGCAACCATCCTGGATGAACCGGGGGCCCTGGGTGAACCCATCGCCATGAGGAAGGCGCGGGCCTTCGCCAAGCTGCTGAGGGACGCCTCCGTCCACATCTACCCGGGGGAGCTCATCGTGGGGATGCCTCTGAGGGAGAGGCCCAGCCCGGACGACCCG
>DASWLJ010000214.1:0-13123 GCA_036396185.1 Bathyarchaeia archaeon
TGACGGGGCTAACTAGGTCCACGGGTGGGGCGGCCTCCGTCATGGGCTTCGACGTGGCCCGGGACACCGTTAGGGCTAAACAGAGGATCGGAGTCGTACCCGAGTCGTCCAACGTCTACGAGGAGATGACCGCCGCCCAGAACCTCATCTTCGCCGCCCAGCTCTACAGCGTCCCACGGGCGGACAGGGCTGCAAGGGCCCGTGAGCTGCTGGAGCTGTTCAGCCTGGAGGACAGGGCCGGGAGCCGGGTATCGGAGCTCAGCAGAGGCATGCGGAGGAGGCTCACCATAGCGTGCGCGCTGATCCACAGGCCCGAGGTCCTGTTCCTAGACGAGCCGACCACGGGGCTTGACGTCCAGAGCGCCCGCCGGCTCCGGGAATCTGTGGGCGAGTTACGGGACATAGGCGTCACAGTGTTCCTCACCACCCACTACATAGAGGAGGCGGACCAGCTCTGCGACATGGTTGCCATGATCAATATGGGGAGGATCGTTGCCCTCGACTCCCCGGAGAAACTGAAGGCGGGTGTCGCAGGAGCCCGGATCGTGGAGGTCTCCTTCTCAGGCGATGTAGCGTTGAGCGACCTCACAGGGGTAGGAGGAGTTTTAGAAGCCCACAGGCTAGGGGACAAGTACAGGCTTACAGTCGACGGCGCCTCTGACGTATATGGTGGGCTGGTCGACTACGCCAGGGCCCGCAGGATCAACATCACCGGCCTGAACACGCTGAGGCCCAGCCTTGAGGACGCGTTCCTCCGGATAACGGGCGAGACGCCTGACGACGCTGAGGCCATAAAGACGCATGGGAGGGACCCGTAGAATGGAATGGCTGGTCAGGGCGCTCTACATCGCCTGGAAGGACGTGAGGGTCTACTACCTGAAGGCCCCCAACCTCACCTACGGCCTCATGATGCCCGTGGCCCTGTACCTGGCCTTCGGCGTCACCGGCCAGATGAACCCCGGCACCCTCATCTCGGGCCTGGTGTCCCTGGTCATCCTGTTCGGCACCATGAGCATCGAGGCCGTCGCCGTGGTCATGGAGAAGCAGACCCGGACCATGGACAGGCTCATGGCGGCCCCCGTCTCGCCCCTCACCATCGTCCTGGGCAAGGCCCTGGCGGGGACCTTCCTGGGGCCCCTCATAGCTGCCGCCGTGCTCCTGCCGCTGACCCTGTACTCAGGGGAGTCCATAGGCAGCCCCATCCTCGTGTTCCTCGCCATCATTCTGTCGAGCTTCACGTTCTCGGCCCTGGGCGTCCTCGTGTCCTCATACGCCCGCTGGGTGCCCGAGGCCCAGATGTACGCAAACTTCCTGAGGTTCCCCATGGCGTTCCTGTCCGGCACCTTCGTGCCCCTGGAGGCCATGCCTCCCTGGCTGCAGACGGCGACCAGGGTCCTGCCCCTCACCTACTCGGTGGAGGCCCTGAGGTCGGCAATGGGCGGCGGGGCTACTCCAACGTACATCCTAGATATGATGGCCCTGGCCCTATTCTCTGCGGCTGTGGTCGCGGCTTCTGCTTTGCTGCTTGAAAGGAGTAGAGGCTAGAGCCGTTCTCCATGTATCCAGCCGAACCGGCTGTAAATCGCCCTGCCTTCGGGGGACGTTAGGAACCCGATGAGCCTGCTGGACAGGTTTGCGTCCCCTGTGTAGGTTATCACCTGGGCGGCCGTGCTCCTATACACCTGGAGGTCCCTGGGCAGCTCCACGGTGTCGCAGGTGTCGGGCCACACGTTCTTGAAGGCGTTCCACCCGAAGACCGCGTCGACGCTTCCGCTGTGGATGAGCCCCATGAGGGTGCCGCAGGCGTCGGCGTGCTCCACGATGTTGCCCCTTATCCGCTCAATGAGCCCAGCCTTGCTGCACACGTCGTCCCAGACGCCCTTGAGGCAGCCGCCGACGGCCACCCCCACGCGTACGCCTCCGCGGCAAAGGTCCTCCAGGGACCTGATGCCCTTAGGGTTACCGCTGTCAACGACAATCACTGACCTCCTGCAGCCGAGGCTGCGCCTGGTGCCCTTGACGAGGACCCCCAGGTCCTCGGCCTCGTCGTGGACGTACTCTGCGCCGCACGAGATCACATCCCCCTTCCTGTTGTGGCGTATGGCCCTCAGGAGGCTTTCTGGTTTCCCGGGGGTAACCCTGCACGTGATGCCCTCCCGCTCCTCGAAGACCCTGACCGCCTCCATGAGGGGAGGCGCTACGGCCCCAGCCGAGTACACCCGCAGCTCATCGACCATGGTCATTGATCCAACCCGATGTATTTAATTTGAAGTACTCTTTCACCCAGCCTTTAATCTCGTCCCTGATCTCCCTAACCTGAGCCAGAACCTCCTCCTCGGAGCCCCTGAGAGTCGAGGGGTCCCTAAAGGCGTGGTGGATGAGCTCGTCCCCGGGGAAGATGGGGCACTCCTCCCTGGCGTTGTCGCAGACTGTGACAACCAGGTCGAAGTTCCTATCCAGGTACTCTTCCAGGCTCTTGGACCGGGCTCCCGAGAGGTCTATGCCCTCCTCTGCCATCACCTTGACGACGTGGGGGTTGACCCTGGTCGGGCGGATGCCGGCGCTGCGTGCCTCGTACCTGTCGCCATAGAGCTTATTCAGGTACGCTTCGGCCATCTGGGAGCGCGCCGAGTTGTGGGTGCACAGGAAGAGGACAGATTTCTTCACGAATCACCATTGTGAACGGCGGGATTAATACATTAACAGGGTGACAAGCTATTTTGCTCTACGGTTCTTACAATCGTAGCATAGGTCCATCTCAACGTTGCTGATGAACTCCTTGCCACAGACCTTGCACTTCACCCTGATTAGGCTGCTGCTCACCCTGTGGGCTCTGGCCAGGTCACTGAACCGCTGCTGGCACCCGCATGGGGCATCTTTTCCCTGGCTGTCCATGGGTTAAAATTAGAGATTAGGAGATAAAAGAGGGTCGACTAGAAGCTGACCACCCTGTCGCTGTCCCTGACCCACTCGGCCAGAATCTTCATGGAGCCCTTCTCCACGCCCTCCACCAACTCGGACGGGTCCAAGCCCCGGGCGTTAATGCAGGCGCCGCACACCTTCACCTCCACCCCCTTCTTGATGAGGACCTGGAGCATCTTCTCCATGTTGTAGTAGCCGTCGGGAGTCTTCTGGCCACGTTTCGCGGCCACGACGCCATCCCCCATGAGGAAGACCTTGACGCTCATCCCCAGCTCCGTTGACGCCGTAGAGGCGAGCCTGAGGGCGTTCCACGGCTTCTCCGACCCGTACGGCGGGTCGTTCACAATTATCGTCAGATTCATACATTTAACGCAAGGAGACGGTGGTTAAAGAGTTTCCCGCCCGGACTCTGTCAAAACCTATATATGACCGGGCTGCATTGGATGGTCACTGAAACAGGGAGAGAAAAAACAGCTTGTCCAGGGCAGTCAGGGATAAATGGCGGCGCAAAGAGTGGTACGACATCATCCTGCCCCGCTACTTCGGCGAGACCAAGGTGGGCGAGACGCCATGTGAGGAGTCCGCCAAGGTCATGGGCCGCGTCTTCGAGACCACGCTGGCAGCCATCACAGGCGACTTCAGCCAGGAGTACATGAAGATGTACTTCCAAGTCAACGAGATCGAGGGCCACACCGCCCGCACCGTCTTCAAGGGCCACGAGTACCTGCGCGACTACCTGCGCAGCCTAGTCCGGCGCCGCAGCACCAAGGTGGACGGCCACTTCAGGGTCTACACCAAGGACGGGTACAGGATCAAGATAATCGTCACCGCCATGACCCAGACAAGGATCAAGACCAGCGACGAGAAGGTCATCCGAAAGATCATGGAGGGCGTCGTCCTTGAGAAGGCGGCTAACCTGACCTTCGACCAGCTGGCCCACGAGATGGTCCTGGGGAAGCTGGCGAGCGACGTTTACAATCTGGCTAAGAACATCACGACCCTCAGGCACGTGGGGGTCAGGAAGAGCGAGCTACTCGCCCTACCAAACTAGACTTATCCACCTTCTACACGGCCCCAAAAATAAGGGTTAGCTAAAAGCAACCCAAAAAAAAATTCACGTTCTGTACAACCACTGTAATATCATCGCTCACGTGATCAGGAGACCTCAAAGGAACCCGTGCCGGGCAGTGGAAAAAATTAGTTTATTAACGGCTGCTGGACGCGACCAGTAAAACTAACTAACCGCAAGATACTCTAACAAGGCGTGGAGACCCGCAGAGAAGTAGCCCAGGAGGCGGCCCGCCTCATATACAGAGGAACCTACAAGGAGTACAAGGACGCCAAGGAGGCCGCCGCCCGCAGCCTGGACGCGCGGAGCGTACCAAGCAACCACGAGGTGGCCTTGGAGCTAGACAGGCTCGCAGAGGAGGCGGAAGGCCCCGACCGCCTACGGCGCCTCGTGGAGATGCGTGAGACGGCGCTAGAGGTGATGAGGCTCTTGGGAGACCTGAGCCCCACCCTCATCGGCAGCGTCTGGAGGGGCACAGCCAGGAGGGGCAGCGACGTAGACGTGGTGGTCTACGGCAACCCCGACGAGGCAGAGAGGCAGCTCAAGGAGACGCACCGCGTAACAGACAGGACGGTGAAGACCTTCACAGTGGACGGGGCCCCCAGGGCATCCACGCACCTCACAGTGGAGGCGGGGGGCTACAAGGTCGAGGTGATCGTCAGGCCCCCAGGGGACGCGGACGCCTACAGGGATGAGCGCTGCGACATCTTCAGAGACCTTAAGCGGGGCATAGGCTTGGCGGAGCTGGAAAGACTTATGAAGTCTGACCCCCTCCGCAGATTCGTTCCAAGGAGGCGTCAGCGTTGAAGCCCAAGCTCTTCGGGTCATCAGGCATCAGGGGCCTGGCCAACGTCGAGGTGACGGCGACCCTGGCCCAGCGGGTGGGCGCCGCCCTGGCCACCATGCACCGGGAGGGGACCATAGTTGTGGGCAGGGACGCCCGGGTCACAGGCCCCATGCTGGAGGCCGCCCTACTCAGCGGCGTCGCCTCCGGCGGCGTGGACACCCTCACGGTGGGACTCGTCCCCACGCCCGTAGTCGCGTGGATGATAACGGAAACGCGGTCAAGCGCCGGAGTAGCCATAACCGCCAGCCACAACCCTCCCGAGTACAATGGCCTCAAGGTCTTCAACGGCAGAGGTATGAGCTTCACCAACGCGGAGCAGATAAAACTGGAGAACATCCTGGAGAAGGGCGCGTACACGCCCGCCCAGTGGGACGAGGTGGGCTCTGCGGAGGACGTGGACGCAGTGGGGCCCTACGTGGAGGCCGTCGCCGAGGCGCTGGACGCCCTCGGGGACGCCAGGGCGGGGTGCGACCTCTTCTGCGGCGCCACCTGTACAGTGGCTCCCGCTGCCTTCGAGGAGGCGGGCGTCGAGGCGGAGTTCATCAACAGTGTACCCGACGGGGCATTCCCCGCGGGAAACCCCGAGCCCACCGTCGAGTCGCTGGTGCGGCTGGGCGGCTACATCAAGGCCAGAGGTCTAGACCTCGGCTTCGGGTTCGACGGCGACGGCGACAGGATGATGGCTGTGGACCGAGGCGGCGCCGCGGTGAGCCCGGACAGGGCCCTGGCAGCCTACGCAGGGTACGTTGTCGAGAGGGAGGGCGGCGGCGTGGTGGTCACCCACGTGGGTGCCTCCATGAACGTGGACGACATGGTCGTCGGGGCGGGCGGCACCGTGGTCCGCACCCCCGTGGGGGACGCCTTCATCACGGAGGCCGTGGAGAAGCACAGGGCCGTCTTCGGCGGGGAGCCCGTGGGGGCCTGGGTGATGCCCGAGGTCCACATGTGCCCCGACGGGGTGCTCTCAGCCCTGAAGCTCATGGAGGCACTCGAGGAGACCGGCCTCACGCTCAGGGAGTTCATTGAGGGGGCCCCCGATTACCCTCTGGCCAGGGCCAAACTTGATTGCCCCAACAGGCACAAGAGGCGGGCCATGGAGCTCATCGCCCGGGAGTACAGGGGCGTCTTCGGTGAGGTAATGGACCTGAACACCGTGGACGGCGTCAGGCTTGAACTGGAAGGCGGCTGGGTGCTCATCAGGCCCAGCGGCACCGAGCCCATCATCAGGCTGACCGTGGAGGGCCGGGACGGCGGGAGGGTGCGGGAGCTGATGGAAAAAGGTAAGTCCCTTGTTGGACACGTACTAGGTGGTCTGAAGTGAAGGCAGTCATTCTCGTCGCCGGAAAAGGAACTAGGCTTTGGCCGCTGACTGATAACACGCCCAAGCCTCTGCTGCCCGTGGGGGGCCACCCCCTCCTGGAGTGGATGATCCAGAGGGTGAGGGAGGCGGGGGTCGAGGAGGTTCTACTGGTGACCAACTACCTCGAGGACCAGATCAGGTCCAGCTTCGGCGACGGATCGGGCCACGGCGTCAAGTTGAGCTACGTCCACCAGGAGGAGACGCTGGGCACCGCGGACGCCTTCAGGGCGGCCCAGGAATGGGTGGCCGGCGAAGGGTTCCTCGGGCTCTACGGGGACCACTACATCTCGGGGGGTACACTGAAGAGGATCGTGGACGCCCACAGGGAGGGTGAGGCCACCGTCGCGGCGCTGCAGGTGGATGACCCCAGCCAGTACGGCGCCTTCGCCCTAGACGGCGACCTGGTGAAGCGCGTCGTGGAGAAGCCGCCCAAGGGCTCGGAACCCAGCAAGTACGCCAACGTCGGAGTCTACGTGTTCCCGTCGACCATATTCCAGTACATAGCCAGAACCCAGAAGAGCAAGCGCGGCGAGTACGAGATCACGGACACCCTCCAGCTCATGATCGACGAGGGCGTCACCGTAAGAAAACACGACCTGGCGGCCCACGAGTGGCTCGACATCGGCCTCCCATGGACCCTGCTGGAGGCCAACGAGAGAGCCATGGCGGGCCTCAAGGCCAAGATCGAGGGAACCGTCGAGGAAGGCGCCCGCCTACACGGCCCCGTGTGGGTGAAGAGGGGCGCCAGGGTCAGGTCAGGCGTATACGTCGAGGGGCCGGCGGTCATCGGCGAGGGCAGCGACGTGGGGCCGAACTGCTACATCAGGGCCGGCACATGCCTCGGCAGGAACGTACGCGTGGGGAACGCTTGCGAGGTAAAGAACAGCATAATCATGGACGGGACCCACGCGGCCCACCTGAGCTACATCGGCGACAGCGTCCTGGGCAGGGACTGCAACCTGGGCGCCGGCACCATCACGGCCAACCTCCGCTTCGACAAGTCCAACATAGATGTCACCGTGAAGGGTGAGCGGCTGGACAGCGGCCGACGGAAGCTGGGCGTCATCATGGGGGACAGCGTCCAGACCGGCGTCAACGTGAGCCTCCACCCGGGGGTCGTGGTGGGCAGCGAAGCCTGGATAGGTCCTGGGCTGACCATCCAGCGCGACGTCCCGGGAAAAGTCATACTGTACACGCTCCCCGACAACAAGGAGAGGCAGAGGTAGCCCCGCCACGTTTATTACGCCCCGAGCCTCCATCCAGTCTAGACCCATGGAGAGAGACGACTTCAAGAAGAGGTACCCCACCCTGTCCAAGGAGATGGAGGAGGGCACAGGGAAGGCCGACCTCAGATTCGAGGTGGAGGCGCCGAAGCCCGACCGCAGGTTCGCCGGCTACGACCCCGGCGTCACCGACTTCCTCCGCAGGTGCAGCAGCGACGAGGAGGCGTCCGAGATCATCGAGTACCTGGTGAAGAGGGGAGAGGTCACGGCCGAAGAGGCCGAGGAGCTGCATAGGCGGCTAAGGGATGAGGGCGTTAGGAGCTTCGGGCCTAAGAAGAAGCCCGGCTTCTACGAGAGAGAGGGTTAACAGAGTCACCCACACAGACTGTTGAACCTCCGCCAAGATTGGGGCTGATTATATAGGGGGGTTCCTCAAGGATACCCAGTATGTCCCGAATAATCAAACAGTTGAAGGAGCAGAAAGACCTGGAACTGAGCCACATTAAAACCCTCACGCCCCTAGCCGGGAGGGTCAGCCACCCCCTGGTCAGGGTGGTTCTCCAGGCCATCATCCAGGACAGCGGTAAACACGCCTCAATATGCCAGGCCCTGATAGACGTGGACGCCGGCGAGGTGCCGCAGCGGTTGGACCTGGACATGGCGAAGGCCATTAACCTCCACCAGGAGATCAAGCAGCACATCAGGGTGGAGTCCAAGATGATCACCAGGCTTGAGACGATGATCAAGGAGGCCAAGGACGACAGGGTCGCCGCGCTGTTAAGCTTCATGTTAGAGGACGAGAGACGCCACCACGGCCTCCTTACGGGGCTCTCCAACCTGCTGGACAGGGACGAGGCGGCCTTCGACGAGTACATGAAGCTGTTCCAGACGTTCATGGTCGTCCCGCCGGAAGGTTAGCCCCTCCCTTTTTCCGGTTTGCCAAATGGTTGAACCTGTCAAAGGCGAGAACGGGGACTACGCTCTCATATGAAGGAAAGGGGGCTCGCGCCGTAGAGGTCTACGGAGTCCAGCAGCTGCCGGGTCTTCTCGGTCAGCGTCAGTCTGCACCCCCTGTGCAGATACACTCTCTCGAAGATACCTATCTTGGTCAGCTTCTTCCTCTGGGCATCGTTGAAGACCAGGGTGGCTTTACTTCCGTTGTCAACCAGCTTCAACTCTTTCGAGTAGAACATGACGATGTTCCTGAAACTCTGCTCAACTTCAACGGATGTAAAGGACACGATTTTCGATAAATATGATGCGTAAGAGCAAATTAAACATTATCACGCGGCGTATAATTGGCCACCTGAACCTTGATGCTTCATGGGGCCGCGGCACAGCGCCTTGCGCTGAGTCCCAAAGCCATGTCGGCAGCGGAGAGGCCTGTGCTTGGCGCCTATGAATAAGCTTAAGGAACCCAGAACCCTCATTCACGTGAAGCAGCCTTGCCCAAGATAGTCGGAATCGTCGGAAAGGCGAACGTCGGTAAGAGCACCTTCTTCGCCGCGGCCACCCTGAAGCCCGTGGAGATCGCCGCCTTCCCCTTCACCACCATCAAGGCTAACAGGGGCGTCGGCTACATCAGGGCGCCCTGCGTCTGCCGCGAGCTGGAGGTGCATGACGACCCCCAGAACAGCGCATGCGTGGACGGCGTCCGCCTCATCCCCGTAGACCTCATAGACACTCCCGGCCTCATCCCCGGGGCTCACATGGGTAAGGGCCTCGGAAACCAGTTCCTCGACGACGTGAGGAGGGCCGACGCCCTCATAGTGGTGGCTGACGCCTCGGGGGCTACGGACATCAACGGCCAGCCCACCGACTTATTGGCCCACGACCCAGTGGAGGACGTGCAGATGTTCGAGACGGAGTTCGACCTGTGGCTCAGGGCGCTACTCACCAAGGACTGGGACAGCATAACCAGGACGGCTCAGGCCAAGAAGGAGAACGTAGACAGGTACCTGGAGGAGAAGCTCACAGGACTGGGGATAGGCCGAGCCCAGATAGCCCAGGCGGTGCAGGAGGCGGGCCTGGACGCCTTCAAGAGCGGCCAGTGGACAAAAGAAGACTTCACCCGGTTCACGACGGTCCTCAGGAAGGTGAGTAAGCCCCTGATAGTTGCAGCCAACAAGGCTGACAGGGACGGCGCCGATGTGAACGTTCAGCGGATCAGGGATGCGGGCTACAGGGTGGTCGCCACATGCGCCGAGGCGGAGCTAGCCCTCAGGAGGGCTGCAGAATCCGGTCTATTAGATTACACGCCCGGGGACGGGGACTTCAAGGTCAAGAGCCCCGAGAAGCTGACGGAGGGCCAGAGGAGGGCCCTAGATCGGATCAGGGAGAAGGTATTCAAGAAGTATGGGTCCACGGGGCTGCAGCAGGCCATCAACGAGGCGTTCTTCGGCCTCCTGAACATGATCACAGTGTACCCGGTGGAGAACGCTGAGAAGCTCATGAACCACCACGGCCAGGTTCTGCCCGACTGCTTCCTGGTCCCCAGAGGCACCACGGCAAAGCAGTTCGCGACGGTGATACACACAGACCTCGCAGAGGGCTTCATATACGCTGTGGACGCCCGCACCAAGAAGAGGCTGGGCGACACCTATATCCTTGAGGACCGTGATGTTATCCAGATAGTGTCAGCCAAGGGTCATAGATAGGTGAATGTGATGGTTAAGGTACTTGTCGCGGACACCATCCACGAGGATGGTGTCAAGATGATGAGGGACGCCGGCTTGAAGCTGGACCTAAAGACCGAGATCAAGGTGGATGAGCTCAAGAAGGTGATAGGCGGCTACGACGCCATAGTCGTCAGGAGCCGGACAAAGATCACTAAGGAAGTTCTAGAGAACTCTGGGAAACTCAAGGTGATAGCCAGGTCGGGCGTCGGCCTCGACAACGTGGACGTAGCCTACGCCAAGGAGCGGGGCATAGAGGTCTACAACAGCCCCGAGGCGCCCAGCAACGCCGTCGCTGAACTTGTCATAGGCTTCATGCTGGACCTAGCCCGACACATAAGCCGCGGCGACCACGGCCTTAAGCAAGGCAATTGGCTTAAAGATGGACTGGAGGGCTTCGAGCTCTCCGGCAGAACCCTCGGAATCATAGGGTTCGGCCGCATAGGGTACCTCCTAGGCAAGAAGGCCAAGGCCCTGAGCATGAACGTATTGGCCTACGATGTCATGATGGACAAGCTCAGGCACCTTGTCGTAGAGATAGGGGCAAAGGATGTGGCAATGGACAGGCTGCTGGCTGAGAGCGACTTCGTCAGCGTCCACGTCCCCCTCCTGCCCCAGACCAAGAACATGATAGGCGCAGCCCAGTTCAGCAAGATGAAGAAGGGCGCATACATAATCAACGCTGCCAGGGGCGGCATCGTGGACGAGGCGGCTCTGAAGGCCGCCTTGGACTCAGGCAAGCTGGCGGGAGCCGCCCTGGACGTCTTCGAGGGTGAACCCAAGCCGGACCCCGAGCTGGTGACCAGGAGCAACGTGGTTTGCACGCCCCACATAGGGGCAAGCACAGAGGAAGCCCAGGTGGGCAACAGCACCATAGTGGCGGAGAAGCTAATCAACTTCTTCAAGTAGCCGTTCATCCACACCGTCATCGTATATTTCTTAAACCCGTCCACCAGCCCTATGGTTAGCCCATGATAACGATACTAGGTGCAGGCCTGGCGGGCCTCAGCGCCGCCTACCACCTCGGAGATGGCTACAGGGTACTGGAGCGCGAGGCGGAGCCCGGCGGCCTGTGCCGCAGCGTCGAGAAGAGCGGGTACGTGTTCGACATCGCCCCCCACATCCTGTTCACCAGGGACGAGTACGCCCGAGGCCTGTTCGCCAAGCTGCTGGAGGGCAACCTGCTAACACACGACCGCCAGGCCTACATCTACATGATGGGCACATACGTCAAGTACCCCTTCGAGGCTAACCTGCACCCCCTCCCCAGGGAGGTCAGGGAGGAGTGCATACGGGGAGTCGTGGACCGGCCCACATTGAAGCCCAGGAACTTCATGGAGTGGATTCAGTCCAGCTTCGGAGAGGGCATCGCCAAGCACTACATGGTGCCGTACAACGAGAAGATATGGAAGTACCCTCTGGACAGGATGAACACGGAGTGGCTTGGGGGACGCGTGCCCAGCCCAAGCGTTGAGGAGATGAGGAGGGGCGCCGAGGGTGACCAGAATGTGGACTATGGCCCAAACGCCCAGTTCTGGTATCCGAAAGCTGGGGGCATCGGCGCCCTCCCGGAGGCACTCGCCGAGGGCCTGGACGTGTCCTACGGGTCCAACGTGGTGGACGTGAAGCCCACCAAGAAGGGCGTGAAGGTCACGTACCAGAGGAACGGTTCCCCGAAGAGTGTCGAGTCCGACTACGCCCTGTCGTCGCTGCCTCTGCCCGAGATCGTGAGGATCATGTCCGATGTCCCGGAGGACGTGGTCAAGGCCGCTAACAGGCTGGTCTATAACAGCATCATATGCGTGGACGTGGGCGTAAAGAGGGCCGGGATAACGGACAAGCACTGGCTCTACTTCCCGGAGCCCAAGCTGGTCTTCAACAGGATCAGCTTCCCCATGAACTTCAGCCCCGAAACCACCCCGCCTGGCCGCAGCAGCGTCCTGGTGGAGGTCACCTATAGGGGCAGGCAGCCCGACCTTGAGGAGACAAAGGGGCGCGTGCTCCACGGCCTTGTGGAGGCGGAGCTGATGAAGGAGAGCGACGAGGTGGAGGTCTGCGACGCGTCCAGCTTCAGGTACGCCTACGTCATATACGACCTGAACCACAGGAAGAACGTCGCAGCCGTGCACAGGTACCTACGGGAGAGCAGGGTCATACCCATCGGCCGGTTCGGCGAGTGGGAGTATTATAACATGGATAAGGCCATCCTCTCAGGGAAGAAGGCGGCCGAGAGCCTGCCGGTGGACTAACATGATCTCTGTGGTAGTCCCCACCTACAACGAGGAGAAGAACATAGAGGAGTGCCTCAGGTCCATCATTGACCAGACCCTGCCCCGCGGCGACATCGACATCATTGTGGTGGACGGGGACAGCAAGGACAGGACGAGGGAGATAGCGGAGCAGCTCGCAGACACCTTCATCATCCAGACCAGCGAGGGTGTGGGCGGAGCCAGGAACGACGGCTTCGCCGTAGCCCGCGGCGAGATCGTGGCCACCACCGACGCCGACTGCCGGCCACACCCTGACTGGCTTGAGGTAATCCAGAGAAGATTCAGGGACCCCGAGATCGTGGCCGTCACAGGCGTTCTGATCCCCTTCGACTTCGGGGAGATGGGCGGCCTCGAGGAGCTCGCGTACAGGCTCCTCTTCGACCTGTCCAACGCGGCGCTGGTGACGATGAGCTGGCTCGGGAAGCTCCACCTGTGCGGAGCCAACTCTGCGTTCAGGAGGGACGCCTTCCTCGAGGCGGGTGGCTACCTGCCCCTCGCCTACGCAGACGACGTCGAGATATACAAGAGGATCAAGACGAAGGGAAAGGTAAGGCTCGACACGGGGATGAGGATACGCTACAGTGTGCGCCGCATCAAGAAAGTTGGACTGCTCAGGTACGTCCTGCTGCTGTTCAAGATGGAGTGGGACGTCATGGTTATGGGCAGGAAGCCTGTGAAGGGTGGGTACGCCCGGCAGACCTACGGGTGACGTGGGTGTGCCGTGGATCCGAGGGACTGTTTTCCGTTTTTTCCTTGG
>DASWLJ010000215.1:0-2278 GCA_036396185.1 Bathyarchaeia archaeon
ACGATCCTGCCGATGTTCTCCATGAGGGCCTGCCTGTAGAACTCGCGATGTGTTGTATGGTACGTTCCTTCCCGTCCATCTGACGCGAATCTCCTGAGTTCAGTCGGGTGGATGGTGAACCTTTCTGCTCCAATGTCTTTAGCGAACGCTAGGCAGAGCCGCATCCTCTCAATTATCGCTCCTCTGACCTCCGGGTACGCCGTTAAGAGGCTCAGGTTGTCAGCGGGTGAATGAAAAGATATTCCAACGTTTTGGGTCCCCGCGTATTCCCTCATTCTCCTCCTCTCAGCCTCCGGGTAGTTCTCGGGCCAGAACCTGGGTATCATCAGGTCGGGCACGATGTACCCGAAGCCGTGGTTTGAGGCGTAGTCCAACGCGTTGTAGATGTCCTTATCGTAGACGACGTGGTACCCGAACCTGCGCCGCGGGAACTCCATGGTAAGGCTTCAGCTTCGCCCAGTGATGTGCTTTTCCTCGATACTCTTTTCATCCACCCCTTTTCCTGTACTCAGGTAAGGGTGCAGACATGTCTGTCATAGAGTTTGAGGGTAAGAGGCCTAAGATTCATCCCTCGGTGTTTCTGGCGCCCGGCAGCTGGGTCATCGGTGACGTGACCTTGGACGAGGACGTGAACGTGTGGACGAACGCCATCATCAGAGGCGACGACGACACGGTCAGGGTCGGAGCCAGGACCACAGTGCTTGAGGGGTGCCTAGTAGAGGCGCCCACGGGGAACCCGGTAGATGTGGGCTCAGACGTCATCATAAGTCACGGCGCCACCGTACACGGAGCCAAGGTGGAGGACGGCAGCATTATAGGGATCGGAGCCATCGTGCTGGACAACGCCAGGATCGGCTCCAGATGCATAGTGGGCTCGGGGGCCCTGGTGTCCCCTAGGACGGAGATTCCGCCCAACCAGTTGGTGCTAGGCGTCCCCGCGAAGCCAGTGAGGGAGTGCAAGGAGGCCGAGCACGAGTACATGCGCAAGGAACATGAGCGGACCCTGAGCAAGGCCAAGGTCTACAAGAAGCTATATGCCGCCAAGAAGTAGCTCCCGCAACTACCCCGATCTAACCAAAACTGAACGCCGAGGGGCAGATGTCACTCAGGACACACCTGCCGCACAGAGGCTTCTTAGCGTCACATATTTTTCTCCCGTGCTCTATGATGAGGTAGTTGACGGCGTACCACTTGTCTTTGGGGAAAAGCGCCATGAGGTCCCCCTCAATCTTGTCCCTGTTCCTCTCCTCTGAGAGACCTAGGCGGTGGCTGAGCCTATCCACGTGGGTGTCCACAGCTATCCCCACGGTTACCCCGTAGGCGCCCTGGAGCACTATGTTGGCCGTCTTGCGGGCGACGCCGTGGAGCCGCGTCAGCTCCTCCATGGTGTCCGGGACCTTCCCGCCGTGCTCCTCTGTTATGGCCCTCGCGGCCTTCTGGATGGCCTCGGCCTTCCTATGGTAGAAGCCGCTGCTCTTGATGTCCTCCTCGAGCTCCTCTCGTGGTGCGTAGGCGTAGTCCGCGGCTGATCTGTACTTCTTGAAGAGGCTCTTGGTGATCTTGTTGATCTGCTCGTCCGTGGCCTGGGCCGAGAGGATGGTGGCAACGAGGAGGTCCAGGGGCGTCTCGTAGTGGAGGGCCGTGCCCTTCACGTCCGGGTACTCGACCTCCAGCCTCCTGAGTATCTCCAGGGCTCTCTCCTTTGGCTCCATGGTTTTGATTGCTCGTTGGCGGGATAAAAGCCTTGGAAGCCTTTATTATGGGCAGGTCCCCAGCCGTCCATGAGGCCCTTGTTCTGGAGGAAGAAGAAAGAGGAGAGACCCCGTGAACGCTTACCCCCGAAACAGCGGTGGATACCTAGCATCCTGAAGTGGGGCGTGGAGCACCCGGGGATCGTCTACACGCTGCCCGAGGTGAGCCTAGACGACTGGAGGCTAAAGGTGGACGGGCTTGTCGAGAACCCGACGCTGTTCACTTGGGGCGACTTCATGGCGCTGCCCCAGACGGCGTCGGTGAGCGACTTCCACTGCGTAGAGACCTGGAGCGTCAAGGACCAGAGGTGGGAGGGCGTCAGGTTCAGGGACCTGGCAGAGCACGTGAAGCCGACGAAGGACGCCCGCCACGTGTTCTTCGAGTGCATGGACACATACACCACGGACCTGCCCCTGGCCGAGCTCATGGGGGACGACGTGATCCTGGCCCACAGGCTCAACGGCGAACCGCTGCCACAACCCCTGGGTGGCCCCATGAGGCTCATCGTGCCCCACAAGTACGCGTA
>DASWLJ010000216.1:0-2762 GCA_036396185.1 Bathyarchaeia archaeon
CGCCTCAGGGATGACGGTGATGCCCGGGGGCGTGGACCTGCACAGCCACATCGCGGGCAGCAAGATCAACATAGGGCGCCTCATGAGGCCCGAGGACCACAGGAAAGACCAGGTGCCCAAGGGCAAGGTGACGCGAAGCGGCGTGGGGTACAGCTGTCCCAGCACCTTCGTCACAGGGTACAGGTACGCCCAGATGGGGTACACCACGGTCATGGAGGCAGCCATGCCTCCTCTGGGCGCCAGGCACGTCCACGAGGAGCTCAACGACACGCCCATCATAGACAAGGGCGCCTTCACCCTGATGGGCAACAATTACTTCACCCTCAAGTACGTCAGGGACGGCGACCACGACATGCTGAAGGCCTTCGCGGCTTGGCTGCTCCGTGCGAGCAGGGGCTACGCCATCAAGATAGTGAACCCCGGCGGCGTGGAGAACTGGAAGTGGGGCCGCAACGTCAACGGCCTGGACGGCAAGGTGGACGACTACGACATCACGCCCAGGCAGATCATCACGAGCCTGGCGAAGGTGAACGAGGAGCTTGGGCTGCCACACACAATCCACCTGCACTGCAACAACCTGGGGATGCCCGGAAACTACCAGACAACCATAGACACAATGGAGGTGGCCAAGGCGATCAAGCCAAGGGACGGCAGGAAGGCCACGATCCACGTGGTCCACTGCCAGTTCAACGCCCTCGCAGGAAGCAACTGGGGGAACGTCAAGTCAGGGGCACCCAAGATCGCGAAGTACGTGAACGCCAACCCCCACGTCACCCTGGACCTGGGGCAGGTCATCTTCGGGGACACCACAACCATGACGGGCGACGGACCCTGGCAGTTCACCCTCTGGAACATGACGGGCAACAAGTGGGTGAACAACGACGTGGAGATGGAGGCAGGGGCCGGCGTCGTACCCTACACGTTCAAGGCCAACAACCCGGCCAACAGCGTACAGTGGGGCATAGGGATAGAGCTGGCGCTCCTGGTGAAGGACCCGTGGAGGATATACATGACCACGGACCACCCCAACGGAGGCCCCTTCACCCACTACCCGGAGGTCATAGCGTGGCTCATGAGCAGGAGGGCAAGGACCGACGCCATGAACGACATGCACAAGAACATCATGAAACGGACCGACCTGGCCAACAACTACCGCGAGTACACCTTCAGCGACGTAGCCGTAGCCACCAGGGCCGGCACAGCCAAGGCCCTGGGCCTGAAGGACAAGGGCCACCTGGCGCCGGGAGCCGACGCCGACGTGGCGGTCTACGGCGTCGACCCATCCACGTGGCGCCCCAGCCAGTACAAGGCGCTGGAGAAGGCGTTCAGCAGAGCCGCGTACACTGTCAAGGGCTGCGAGGTCGTGGTGAAGGACGGCGAGGTCGTGGCGACCCCCAACGGGGCCACCCACTGGGTGGACGCCAGGGTCCCGGATGAACTGGACGCGGAGTTCAGGAAGGACCTGGAGGCAGATTTCAAGAAGTACTACACGGTGAGCCTCCGCAACTACCCCGTGGAGGACGCGTACCTGCCGAACCAGAGGGTGCACAAGGCGGCGGGAGGTGCAGCGTGATGAGCTTCAAACACAACGGTGTGGACATCGAGGACACCTTCGCTGAGGGCTTCAGCATGTGGGGAAGCCGCATAATCATCACGGCGGCGTCCAAGAAGTGGGCCAACACGGCCGCGACAGCCATGTCCGGGTACGCCACAAGCGTCATCGCGTGCGACTGCGAGGCCGGCATTGAGGCCGAGCTCAAGCCAGGGGAGACCCCCGACGGGCGCCCCGGCACCGCGGTCATGGTGTACGGGTTCAGCAAGGGGAAGCTATCCGCGTCCATGCTCAGCAGGATGGGGCAGTGCGTCCTCACCTGCCCCAGCACAGCCGTGTTCAACGGGCTGCCCGAGGCGGAGGCCGACGAGATGCTGGACATCGGCAAGAGCCTCAGGTTCTTCGGCGACGGGTTCCAGGTGAAGATGAGGATGGGTGACGGGTGGCAGCAGAGGCGCCGCTTCTGGAGGATACCCGTCATGGAGGGCGAGTTCCTCGTTGAGGAGAAGATGGGGGCCAAGAAGGCGGTGGCCGGAGGCAACTTCCTCATAATGGGGGAGAACCAGGATGTCACGCTGAGGGCCGCCGAGGCCTCCATAGACGCCATCCACACTGTGCCCGGCGTCGTCACGCCGTTCCCCGGCGGCCTCTGCAGGAGCGGCAGCAAGGTGGGCTCCACGTACAAGTTCCTGAAGGCGTCCACCAACACGCCCTTCTGCCCCAGCATCAAGAACAGCGTCAAGGGCAGCAAGGTGCCGGAGGGAGCCAACTCCGTCATCGAGGTGGTCATCAACGGCCTCAATGAGGCTTCCGTGAAGAGGGCCATGGGCGTCGGCGTGGACGCCGCCACACGGGTCCCGGGCGTCAGGTGGATCACGGCAGTCAACTTCGAAGGCAAACTGGGGAAGTTCAAGATGGGGCTGAGGGACAGCCTGGGAGGAATCTAGGTTGAACAAGCTAGTGCTGACGCCGCGGGGGTTCAGCAGCATACCCCTGGAGGCCGACGCCATCTCCCCCGACGTGTTCGCCGGGAAAACCGTCAAAGAGATCAGGGAGCTGAAGATCCACTACGGCAACAGGGAGGTGGAGATGAGCGAGTACATCCACGTCCAGGGCAAGGTGGCCGACACCCCGGAGGAGCAGCGCATCGTCATCGACGGCGACGCCAGGCACATCAAGTACATAGGCAGGGGCATGACGGCGGGCCGGA
>DASWLJ010000217.1:0-2285 GCA_036396185.1 Bathyarchaeia archaeon
GGGGACCCAGACGGGCAGGTACAGGAGGGGTGTCGGGATGGGCCGCGGCTATCACACGAGCAGCGCAGGTGCCCCCGTGCCCGGCACGGTCATCGACTTCAGCGGCGCGTTCCTCAAGCTCAACGAGGACGGGACCCTCGACTACGTGACGGCCCTAATGGACCACGGAGGAGGCACTCTGGAGGCCCACGCCAAGATCATCGCGGAGGAGCTCTGCGTCCCGCTGGAGAACGTCAACATCATCGACGCGGACACAAGCACCACGGTCTACGACGTCTGCACACACGCCTCAAGGGGCATCTACAGCGGCGGCGGAGCCGCCCTCAAGGTCACCAAGCAGGTGAAGGAGAAGCTGAGAACCTTCGCAGCCCGGATGCTGGACGCGGAGGCGGACGCACTAAAGTTCCGCTGCGACGAAGGCAGGGGCCAGGGAGTCATATACGCCGAGGGCGTCCAGGGCAGGGAGGTCACATTCAAGGAGATCGCGTACAACGCCCGCCACAAGAACTGGGGCACAGTCTCGGCGGTGGACAGCTACAGGCAGCCGGCCTGCCCGCCCCACTTCACGGGCTACTTCATAGAGGTGGAGGTGGACACCTGGACGGGCAAGGTGAGACCCCTGAGGGTCGTGGCCGGCGCAGACATAGGCACGGTCATCAACCCCAAGCTGGCCGCCGGGCAGGTCCACGGGGGCCTCGCCATGGGGTGGAGCATGGCGACCATGGAGGACCTCCCCATGGACACGGCGACCGGTGAACTATCCAACAGGGGAATGATCACCGACTACAAGATACCGTACGCCATGGACATGCCCCCCCTGGACGACTTCGAGGTCTTCTTCACGGACACCTACGAGCCCACGGGCCCCTTCGGGGCCAAGGGGATAGGCGAGGGCGCCCTCAACCCCGTCGCGGGCGCCGTGGCCAACGCCATACAGAACGCCATAGGCATAAGGTTCTACGAGCTGCCCCTGACCAAGGAGACGATCCTGGAGGCCCTGGCGAAGAAGGAGGCGAGCTGACGTGAACATCAACACCCACAACACCCACATACTCATGGGGTTCGAGTACCACGCCCCCACAAGCGTCGAGGAGGCCGTGAAGCTGCTCAGCGAGTACGGCGGCGACGCCAGCGCCCTGGCGGGGGGCACCGACCTCATCGTCAGGATGAAGGACGGAAGCCACCGCCCCAAGCACGTCGTCAACCTGAAGAGGATCGCGGGCCTGGCAGAGATCAAGGAGACCAGGGAGGGCATCCACATGGGGGCCCTGACCAGGATCAGGGACATAGAGAAGAGTGAGCTCGTAGGGAAGAGGCTGCCAGTCCTGAGGGAGGCGGCCAGGACCATCGGCTCGGTCCAGATCAGGAACCTGGCCACCCTGGGAGGCAACCTGTGCAACGCGTCGCCCAGCGCAGACACGGCCGTGGCCCTCCTGGCCTACGACGCGGTGGCCCACATCGCGGGCCCCAGAGGCGACAGGGTCGTCCCCTTGGACGGCTTCTTCAAGGGGCCGGGCGCGACCGTGCTTGAGAGGGGTGAGATACTGACAGGCGTGTCGGCCCCCAAGCCCGCCAAGAACACCGTGGGGCGGTGGCTCCGAGTCGCCAGGGCCTCCATGGACATCGCCACCATAAGCCTCGCCGTGACCCTGAGGCTCAAGGACGGCGCGGTCGAGGACAGCCGCTTCGCATGGGGCACCGTGGCGCCGACGCCCATGAGGACGAAGGACGTCGAAGCCTACGTCAAGGGCAGGAGGCTCGACCATGCGTGCATCGAGGAGGCGGCCGGGCTCGCCTCGCGCAGCATCAAGCCCAGGGAGAGTGGCAGGAGCAGGGGGCCCTACAAGCGGAGGGTCGCCCATGGGTTCGTCGTGGAGGCGTTAACGAGTCTATCGGAGGCACAGAGATGAGGATACAGTTAACAGTCAACGGGGCGAAGAGGGGCTTCGACGTGGAGCCCAACACGCTTCTGCTGAACCTGCTCAGGGACGAGATGAGCCTGACGGGGACCAAGTACGGCTGCGGCATCGGCGAGTGCGGGGCTTGCACGGTCCTCATGGACGGCGAGGCTGTACTCGCGTGCATGATACTGGCCGTAGACGCCGACGGCCGCAGGGTGGACACCATCGAGGGGCTGGCCGAGGGCAGTGAGCCGCACCCGATACAGCAGGCCTACCTGGACGAGGGCGCCGTCCAGTGCGGGTACTGCACGCCAGGGTTCATCATGTCCACGAAGGCTCTGCTCGACGAGAACCCTGCGCCTACGGAGGCCGAGATACGGGAGT
>DASWLJ010000218.1:0-2205 GCA_036396185.1 Bathyarchaeia archaeon
GTGGGCCTTGTTGGCAGCGTACCCGATGATTGCGTCGCTGTGGAGGATAGGTGCTATGAGGGTGAGGTCTGGGAGGTGGGTGCCGCTGATGTAGGGGTCGTTGAGCAGCAGCATGTCGCCGAGGCCAAGTTCGCCCCTGTAGGTTTCAAGGCCCAGCTTGACTGCCAGGGCCATGCTGCCCAGGTGCACCGGGATGTGCTCGGCTTGGGCTATTAGCTGACGACGGTGGTTGAAGAGCGCGCAGCTGTGGTCCATCCGCTCCTTGATGTTGGGGCTGTACGCTGACTTCTTGAGGGCTATGCCCATCTCCTCTGCCGCGTAGATGAGGGCCCCCTTGATGACCTCGACCGTGGTGAAGTCGACTTTCACAGCGTTAGCCTCCTCAACACAAGGTTGCCGAGCCTGTCCTGCTCGTAGCTCCACCCCGGGTGCACAACCGTCGTGGAGTCGTACTGCTCTATGATCGCCGGGCCCTCCGCCTTCCCCGTCAGAGCGCCGCGCTGGATCACGTCGGCGTCCACCCAGTCGCCCACGGTCTCGTAGTAGACCCGCCTCGTGGAAGCCTCGCACTCTTCAGCGGCCCCGGCCTCTGTTAGCTTGGGCTTGTCCAGGCGCCCAACGACCCTGAGCTTGGCGTTCACCACCTCAACGGGCTCGTCCTCGGCCGCGTACCCGTACACCTCCCTGTGCTTCGCGTGGAACGCCTTCACGCTTCCGCGTATCGACTCGTCCGTAACCGGGGAGCTGGTACCAACGTTTAGCTCGAAGCCCTGACCCCTGTACCTGATGTCCAGGCTCCTTGTGGAGCTGCGGCGCTCAGCCGCCACGCTTTCCTCGGATAGCGTGGCGTCGCCACGTGTCTCCATCTCCCTGAAGTTCGACTCTAGGCTATCCGGGTCCACGTCCTCGACAGGCACGAGCAGGGGATGAGAGTAGTCGTGGAAGAGGTCAGCTGTGAGCAGCCCCAGGGCGCTGAACATACCGGGGTTGGGAGGCACCAGCACGAGCCCGATCTCCAGCTCCTCGGCCAAGGCGCAGACGTGCATGGGGCCGGCGCCGCCGAAGGCCACCATGCTGAAGCCACGGGGATCGTAGCCGCGCTCCACTGAGACAATCCTTAGTATCTTCCCCATCATGCTGTTGGCTATGCGCACGACACTTACGGCGGCCTCGTGGGCCGATACACCCAGGGCCCCTCCGAGCTCCTTGAACGCCTTCTCAGCCGCCTCGGGGTGGATGCCCATGTCGCCGCCAAGAAGCTCGTAGGGGTTCAGCCTCCCGAGCAGCAGGTTGGCGTCCGTTATCGTGGCCTCCTGCCCTCCGCGGCCGTAGCAGGCCGGGCCAGGGATTGCGCCCGCGCTTACGGGCCCCACCTGGAGGCCGCCGTTCAATGTGCGCGCGATGGTGCCGCCCCCTGCGCTGCACTCGGCCAGGTCTATGAACGGGAACCTGACGGGGTAGCCACTTCCCTTTACAAGCCGTCCCATGTGGATGTGGCCTGCCACCTCGTACTCAGGCACCACCTCGGGGACCCTGCCACGGACCGTGCCCGCCTTGGCCGTGGTTCCGCCCATGTCGAAGCTGATGATGTCCCTGACTCCGACCTGCTCCCCCAACCACGCGGCCGCGATGACTCCGGCGGCGGGGCCTGACTCCACGATGGTGGCTGGCTGGCTGCTTATGACGTTGCTCTTAGCCATGCCGCCGTTGCTCTGCATCACATAGAGGGGGGCGTCAACCCCCAGCCTTTTCAGGTCATGTTCAAGGCGTGTGATGTACGTGTGTATGACGGGCATGAGGGCCGCGTTCACCACGGCTGTGCTGAGCCTCTCGTACTCCCTGTACTCGTTGCTTATCACGTGGGAGGCCGTGAACAATACACCGGGGCACGACTCCCTGAGCAGCTCCAGAGCCCTGTCCTCGTGGCGTGGATTGGCGTAGCTGTTGATGAACCCCACGGCCACCGACTTTACCTCGGACACCTCAAGCTCCCGGGCTATCCTCTTTACCCCCTCCTCATCGAGGGGCTGAACTATTTCCCCCCTGGGGCCCACGCGTTCACGGACCTCGTACCTGTGTCTACGCTCTACAAGCATGGGCGGCCTCGTGAAGAACAGGTTGTACACCTCGGCCCTCCTCTGCCTCCCGATCTCTATGACGTCCCTGAAACCCTCAGTTGTGACCAGAGCCGTGCGCGGTACATCA
>DASWLJ010000219.1:0-5844 GCA_036396185.1 Bathyarchaeia archaeon
TACCGGGAATTGTGCAGGTGACCCTCACACTAAGGTACCGGACCGACGGCTCCCCCGTCAACGGCGCAGAGGTGGTTGTGAACGGCGAGCCCTGCACCTACAAGGGCAACGGCGTGTACTCAGCGTCACTAACCAGTCTGCTCCCCATGACGAGCCTAGAGAGCCTGGTGCTGGTTGACGACAACGTCGTGGAGCAGATAGAAGCCACTACGCTCATGGTGGGTAACATCGTCGTCATCGCAGCGGTGCTCCTGGTGGTGGTTCTGGTGTTATTCAGGCTGCGGCGCTAGGTTACGGGCACAAGTTTTTCTGTGGAGGTGGCCCTTCTTTACAGTGAGTTAAATGGACATCATAGGCATACTGATAGGAATCGTCGTTGGAAGCATCATCACGGCCCCGTTCCTCTGGCTGGCGGGAAAGTGGATCGTGGGCGGTGAAAAAGCCAAGTTCACAGACGCCGTGTGGATCGGTGTCCTGGGCACAGTGATCAACGCAATCATAGGCTCCCTCGTCGGAGGAACCGTCGGGTTCCTAGCTCAGCTCGTAGCCTACCTCTACCTTGTGAAGACCTACTACGAGACTGGATGGGGTAACGCGGTGATCATCTCGATCATCGCTGTAGTCATAATGGCTGTGGTAGTCATCCTTGTGGGCATGTTCCTCGGCATAAACTTGGCAGGCTACGGCTCGCTCTTCTAGCCTTTTTTCCTATTTCTCTGAAAGGGGGTAGAGGCCCTCAGGTATGTTCACGTATTTTAGCTGCGTCAGGTCCGCCGGGCCGAGCCCCGGTGCATCCACGACAACTATGCTACCCGCCACCTTGTTGAAGAAGGCCCTGAAGTGTACACGTGACTTGATGGCGACTATGCCCAACTTGCTCAAGTCGAGGCCCACCGCGGGGAAGATGGCGTCGTCCAGCACCTGGTGGAGGGTCGACGTAACAATCACATGGTTGTTTTTACCGAAGCCTATGACGGCTGTGAGGCCCAGCTTCCTGCGTTCTCCTCTGCTCATGGGGCCCGTCAACGTGAAGTTGCATTCGCCTAGGTACTCCACCTTTCCCTTGATCTCCACGGGGTCCCCCGAGTAGCAGTCGTCGTGGCCTCCCACGCTGACTGTCACGTCCTGGCCTTTCTTGGCCTTCTCCTTGACGTGTTTTATGGCGTTCTCGTCCGCTATGGTGGCTAAACAGAAGTTGGCTGCCCCCTGATCGATGAGCTCCCTCAGAACCCAGGTGCTGTCTCCTGTGCGGTCCCCGTGGTCAGCCAATATGACCGGGGTCTTACCTCTCCTCGCAAGGCTGATGGCCTCAGCGATGCCCTCCCTGGTTTTGGGCAGCTTCTTTCCAGCGAAGGGCTCCCTCAGGCTCCATATGTAGTCGCTCATGTCCTGCGCTATGGTCTCCGCGAGCTCAAGGTCGTCGTCGGTGGTCACCATCACCGTGGCCCCCACGTCAGGCACGTCGGCGTATGCGAAGCCGAAGGCCACGCTCACGTTGATGCACCTGGACTCCTCGCGCTCCCACATGCGCGCCCTGTCCATGATCTCCTTGGCGGGGGACTCGCCTGTGCCCTGGTAGACGCTGGGGGTGATGACGCCCGGCTTCCTGATGGCCATGACGGGGCTAAGCTTCCCCTTGACGGTCTGGATCATGCACCGGGCCGCATCGTAGCCCACCTCCTCGCTGTCCACGTGGGGGTAGGTCTTCAGGATGAACACGGCGTCAGCCGCGTCCACGAGCTCGTGGTCCTCGTTGGCGTGGAGGTCAAGGGTCACCATGATGGGTGTGCTCCCCACGGCTGCGCGGACTCGTCTCACCACCTCCGCCTCAGGCTTCATGTATCCCGTGGCGGCCATGGCGCCGTGGAGAGCCAGGAGCACTCCATCCACCTTCCCGGCCTTCCTCAGGCCGTCGGTGATGCCCATGCTGTACTTGTCGAAGCACTCCTTGGTGAGCCAGCTCCCGCTTGAGCCGCCCCTGCTCCTCGCGGCTGATAGTACCCCCACCAGCTCGACACCAGGCTTCTCCTCCGCCACCTTAATGAACCCGTTAATGTAGTTGGGTATCCCCCGCGCCGACTCCAGAACGTCTTTACCGTACAGGACGCCTCCCGCCTCGAAGTCCTCAACAGTGGTGGGCTTGGGGCAGAACGTGCAGGTCTCGTGACTGAAGGACGCTACAGCTATCCTCATCGATGTTCACGGGTTAGACTGAGTCACGTAAGGGATAAACTATGCTGCCTCAGCCTTCAGGAAACCCACGCCGGCGCCTGTCACCTTCACCCGTATGGTTTCTCCGAGCTCAGTCCCCGTGTTCACCGCCACGGTCTTGTACGCGTAGTTGCGTCCCACCTTGCTCGACCCTTTGCCTCTCTCCGTGAGGAGTATTTCGCCTTCCCACCCGAGCCACCTCTCGCTGGACTTCACAGCCAACTGCTTCCACAGGTTTGTGAGGACCCTGGAGCGCATCTTGGTGTCTCTGCCGTGCAGCTTACCCGGCATGGTCGCCGCCTCCGTTCCGGGCCTCTCCCAGAACCTGGAAATGTTGAGGACGTCGGGCTGCAGCCAACTTACGAGTGCCAGGGAGTCATCGAACTGTTCACTGGTTTCCCCGGGGAAGCCGCATATGATGTCTGTCGACACGCCCATCGTGGGGTAGGCTTCGCGGAACCTGTTCATGATTGCCTTGAAGTCTGCGACGGTGTACCTCCTCCTCATGGCTATTAGAACCTCGTCGTTGCCGGACTGGATGGGCACGTGGAGGAACTTGTAGACCTTGTCGCTTGAGTAGGCGTCCACCAGGTCGTCCAGTATGGGCAGGGCCTGGTTCGGGGTCATCATCCCCACCCTCACCTTGAAGTCTCCGTCCACCGATGAGATCATGTTTAGTAGCTGGGGTAGTAGCGTTTCGCCGTCCCTATAGGCGGCCGTGTCCTCGGCCGTGACCCAGACCTCCCTGCACCCGTCCTTGACAGCCGCCTCGACGTCTTGCACTATGTGTTCGGCTGGGAACGAGTGGAGGCGCCCCCTCGCATACTTCACTATGCAGTAGCTGCAGTTGCCTAGGCAGCCTGTGCACACTGGGGCTATGTGGACCAGCTTGTTCGCTCTGACCCTGGGGAGGCAGGTCCTGTCAGTGGGCGCTCCGTCCACGTACACGACACGTTCACCCTTCAGGGTCCTGGCCACTGCCTCGACGACCCGGCCCAGGTCGTCTGGGCCAACCATGCTGGCATGTGGGGCCGCTGCCTCTACGTGGGCTCTCATGGCCTTTGGCATGCACCCGGCGACGATGAGGGGTGTGTCTGTGGAGGACAGCTGCCGGATCTGCTTGGTGATCTTCTGCTCTGTGGGGGTCTTGACGATGCACGTCACCAGCATGTTGAGGTCTGATGCGCTGGGGCTGTTGACTATCCTGTAGCCTTTTTCGGTGAGCAACCCTTTGGTGATCTCGGCGTCCGCGGTGTTGGCGCTGCAGCCGTAGGCTTTTATGTAGACGCTCGGCATTGGGTGCTCTTCATGTGGTTGGTCTGGCGGTAATTAAACGGTGCGAAAAAGACGGTTTTATTATGTTTATGATTCTTGGGTTCGTGGAGCCGTCCATTTTTCATCTACTGATTTAAATTAGGTTGAGCTTTCTAAGTGTAAACCATTGATTTTTTTCTATTAATTGAGGCCGCTTTTTCATCAATTTTTAACTGTTTTGAGTAATAGTTGAGGTGTGTGTTAGGAGATTTAATTGAGCAGTTGCTCTCATGAAATGGAAGTAATATAACTTGTTCTCGATAAATGAGGGCAATTTAACCTTTCCATGTAAAGAATGATTGTACCGCCATTCCCAGATGTTATTAGATTTACCACATATTCCAGTAGCAACGCCGATGCGCACGCCTAAATGAGACAAAGCTGGTGTGTGTAGGATAATGCATCTGATTGGCGGAATGGGGGAGTGAGTTGGGACATGGTTCTGATGGAGAGGGCCGTTAACTGGACCCTTGAAGAGCTGGACGTGGAGGGGCTTGAGCGCTCACGCGTCGACCTGGGCCATAGTGCGCTCACGGTCATCGGTGTGAGGCCCCGTCGGCGGCTCGGAGGCTTGGAGTTGGAGGAGGTTAAGCTGTTTAATATGGAGCCCTTCGCGGGGCCTGAGGTCCGCTACGATCTGGGTGTGGACCTCTACGACGTGGAGTCCAGCTGGAAGAGTTAAGCCTCGTTATTTCTCTCTTTCTTTTTTAGTAGTTTCTTGATTCTCTCGGTCATTGTGGTGCCTGAGCCGTGGGGGCTTGTTGTGCCTCTCTTTATGGCTTTTATTATGGTGTCCGGGTCTGTGCTCTCTGTCTCTACCTCTGTGTAGGCTCGTCCGATGGTCTCGGGGATGTGTGAGTCGCTTCCTCCTGTCTGTGGTAGGTTGAGTCTTCTGGCCAGGTCCTGGTTCAGGTTTCTGATGTAGCTGTATGGGAACTGGGCCGCGTTGCAGACCTCCACGGCGTCGAGCTTTGCGTTCTTGGCTTCGCCTATGGACACCCAGCTTCTGGGTAGCCCGTATGGGTGGGCGAGTATGGCTGTGGCTCCCTGGGCGTGGATGGTGTCGACTGTCTCGGCTATGGTGAGGTTCTGGGGGATGGGCTCTGTGGGTTGGAGGGCTATTATGTGGGCTCCGCGTGCTGTGATCTCTACGCCGGGTATCACGATCAGGTTGTCGTTGTTGGATGTTGCGTCTTGGATGCCTGTGAGGGTGTCGTGGTCTGTGACGGCGTAGCCGTCCAGGTTCTGTTGTTTGAGGCGGCGGGTGATGTCTTTGGGTGTGTTGAAGCCGTCTGTGGAGTGTGTTGTGTGGATGTGTAGGTCTAGTCTGAGCTTCATGGGTGTTTCACTGTGGTTTGGGTTTCTTCTTTGTTGGGGGCTACTTAAGGGTTGGCGGGTTTGTTACAAGTGGTTTGTAATAAGCGTTTTTTTGGCTCTGTTTGTACCTAGTGGGTGGGTATCCCTGTTTTTTGGCTGGTTGTCTGGGCTTACTTTGTTTGTTGTTTGCTTGTTGTGTGCAGGGTGGGGGGGAGGGGGGGTGTAGTCACCGCCACCACGGTTCCCCGTTTTCAGGCTTGTTTTCTGGATTGGGGGCTTTTCCGGGGCTCTTAGGCGGTGGTGGTGTCCGCGGGGTGTCCGCCGTTCGACGGCGGCTGCGTGGATGAACGGTTTTTGTGGGTTGCGTTTAGCTAGGGTTGGGTGTTGTGGGCGGCGTCTCGGGGGCCTGTTTCAGTTGCTGACGGCGGGTGCCTGCCTCAGGTATTTGCCGTCTTCTACCTGTTTGAGCATGAAGTCGGCGGGGTCGGCGCGGGAGATGCTTAGGCCGACGTGGCCTGTGCCCGCGTGTCCGGTTCTGACGTTTCCGGTTTTTGGGCCGTTGTTCAGCGTGGCCACCCTGGCGATGGTCCAGTCGAGGCCGGAGCCGCGCACCGTCTCCGCGGCCCCTGTGATGTCCTGGTAGGCGGTGTGCATCGTGGTCTTTATGATGTTTACGAGGAGGCTGACCGTCGGGCTGGGTTTGTCGCCCGTGTCTCTCACGCTTAGGGTGGATGAGGCGATGAGCCTTCTGACGCCGCTGGTCTTCATGGCTTTGACGATGTTCTGCGTGCCGCGTGTGAGCGGTTTCTGGGTGGAGCCGCCTCTGGGTCCGAGGAGGCTGATCACGGCGTCCGCGCCTTCAACTGCCTTTTCGATTGACGCCTCGTCGGTTAGCTCGCCCTTCACGACGGTCAGGCGTTCTAAATCAATAATTTTATTTTATGTAAAATTTTTTATAATCGTGAATTAGAAATTTAAACTATGTCTCCAGATTATTTTGTC
>DASWLJ010000220.1:0-1641 GCA_036396185.1 Bathyarchaeia archaeon
GACAGGGTGCTCATGGCCCGTGGCTACGAGGCGGCTCAGGCGATGGTGGGGGAGGCCGGGTTCGACGTCATAAGCCTGGATGTGTCCGAGATACAGAAGTGCGACGGGGCCCTGACCTGCCTCAGCATATTATTTTAAAGCTTTACATCTTTTGAAAAACAGTAAAATTACACTAACCCCAATTATTGGGTGATGAGCCCCATTATTCTGGTACGCCATGGACACGCGGAGCACATCGACGGAGATCTGACAGGAGGCTGGACCGATACGGACCTGACGGACCTGGGTAGGCGGCAGGCGGTTGTCCTCACGTCGAGGCTGAAGGAGGAACTCCAAGGAACATGCGTCAAATTGTACTGTAGCGACTTAAAGAGAGCCAGACACACGGCTGATTTCATCGCCGCCGCTCTCGGCTTGAAGCCGACGCCACTGGACGGCCTCAGGGAGATCAACAATGGTATTGCCAAGGACAAGACCAAGGAGGAGGCCCAGAGGTACTATCGGGAGCCCACCGAGCCCCTGCTGGACTGGCAGTTCTACCCAGAAGCCGAGACATGGCGCGAGTTCAATCAGAGGGTATGTGAATGCATGGATACCATAGCAGACGAGGACGCCACGCTGCTTATAGTAACTCATGGGGGAACAATAGTTCACATCATCGACTGGTGGTTAGGCCTAGACATAGCCACCATGTCCAAGGTCCACTTCGAGACCGACCTCGCCAGCATCACGGTCCTCACAATTAACCGTCTTGGCGACCGTACCATCTCAAGGCTCAACGACACCGCCCACCTTTCGATGGGTGGACTGCATAAAGGGAGACTGCTGAACCCACAGTAAGTCGTCTTCGGTAATAGAAGAATGGTTAAAGAGGTGGATATCAGCATCATCGACTTGGACGTGTCAGAGATACAGAAGTGCGACGGGGCCCTGACCTGCCTCAGCATCCTCTTCTAGCCCCGCCGCCGCGGGCGCCATCTGATCTACTTCTACTCCATATGGCTTAAGTGTCCGCTGACTCTAAAGCGTGTTCGGGGGGGTTAGGGTTGAGCGTGTTGGTTTCTCGCAGGAGGAACCAGGGTTTACACGACAGGTGTATCCAGAGGCTGGCCCAGGGACTCTCCTTCGAGGGGTGGTCCGTCGAGGCCCACGTGAGCGGCTACCTCAAGCCGCCTTACATCAACGAATACATCCCTGACATACGGGCCCGTAAGGGCGAGGACACGAGGATAATCGAGGTGGAGACGGATGACACCCTCGGCGCGGACGTCGCCCAGCACCGCGCGTTCCAGAGGTACGCGGCCGGGAACCCGGGAACCATGTTCCTGCTCTACCTGGCGAGGGAAGACGGGACCACTAGGCTCATCAGGTGACCCTTCCATGTTCCTGGCGGGCCGATGCGCTCGCGCCTAATGTTGACGGGATAACTACCCATTCTACGAATAATTAGTACATACCTGAGGCACCTTACCATAGCTATCATCCTACGGTACAGACCCCCACACATATCAAACCTATAAACGAAAATCGCACGGGAGAAGCCATGACTGAACAGGTACTGGAATTCGGTAAAGCCTTGAAGGAGAGGATCAGGGAAGCCCTGGACAAGCTGCCTGCAATCGACGAGCAGCTTAAGAAGCT
>DASWLJ010000221.1:0-4658 GCA_036396185.1 Bathyarchaeia archaeon
TGTGGGTGCAGAGTTTGGAGGGAAGAATGGTGTGATTTCTGGCAATGTTTTCAGGAAGAATAAAAGGACGTTCTACGCCGAGGACTTCTCAGTACAACATACGCAGTTTAATGTGATTGGGAATACCCACTTAATTGCCAATAATACCTGCGTTGAACCAAGGTAAACCGAGAAATACTTCTCCAAGAAAATATATTTTTAATAGATTAAACAGATTTATTGCGCGCGTTAGCCGATCTTTTCTATCGTTTGTCTTGTCTCGTCTGGGAAGTTAATCATCAGAGCCTCGATAACGGTCTTAGCTATGAACCGCTTAAACTCTGATTCATCCATCTTAAAAGTGAATTCTCCCCTGTAACCACCCTTCCCAATGGTCTCCGTCCTGTTCAGTAAACCTATCGAAGCAATGTCCTCGAGGAAGTTGATGATTGATGCCCTTGAGATGAGAATAAAATTATGCCTGTGTGGGGTATGGTTCGAACCCTGAGGCTAGTGGTGACGTCAGTGTCTCTTTTTCATGTCTTCCGATAGATGAACTCAACTACGTGTTCTTCTCCGAACTCCTCCGAGACATGGGTGTCGCGGTTGAACTTCACAAGCGAGAAACCGAGAGGCAGGAAGACGCTCTCCACCTCCTCCATGGTATAGGCTCGCGAATACATCTCCTGATCCATGATGTTCACGAAGACCTCCGAATCAGGGTCATCGGACATACACGCTGGCTCGTTCAACGAGAGATAGAGCAACCCCCCCTCAACGAGAGCCGAACGGATACGGGAAGCAGTCTCCCTGAACAACTCCGGCGGCAACAGCAACATCGAGAAAGACGACACGACTCCATCGAACTCGCCCACATACGTTATCTCGTTCATCGAAAGCCGAAAAAACGTAGCCTCCGGAACATTCCTTGAGGCTACCTTAACCATATCCTCGGAGAGATCTACGCCCACTACATCGAAGCCTTCCTCAACAAGGTACCTAGCATAGGGGAGACCCGTCCCACATCCAAGATCAAGCACCCTCCCCTTCTCGGGGAGCATCCCCGTGAACATTGTGAAAACATCACTGATCGGCGTCTCTGATCTGCCGCCATATCTCTCAGCGATTCTATTCCAGGCACGTCTATTCAGATCGAGTACGTCCTTCACCCTTATCACCGAAAGTAGTCATTACAGAGTGTACATATGGATCCCAATAAAAAATCCAGCGTTGACCACTCTAGCTTACAAGAACCCATCATCTTTCAACAGGCTATCAGATCGGCTCCACACTTAATTGGTGCCATGATCTAGCTAAATCCAACCCAGAAAAAACCACATTCTTCCACGCAGCTGTCAGCCAACGCCCATAAATAACAACCAGCGGACACAAGCCGACAGCATCCGCCGCCCACAGACCCGTAAAAAAGTCCAAAAACCGAAAAAGAGGCAAAAAACGGGGAACCGTGACGGCGACGACTACACTCCCCTCCCCCATGCACGCGCGCGTACACACAACGCCCAAAAAACAGGAATACCCACCCACCGGGAACAAACCCCCAAGAACACACGGAGTCTCCCACAGGTACCCAGAAACCCGTCTCCTAAATATACCCACAACCACACCCATAAAACGAGGCTACATGAAGCGTCTGCGCAGGGCCTCGCGCTCAGCCTCTATTATCCGCTCGAAGAACTCGTCTGACTCCCCCTGCGTCTCCGCCAGCGTGTCCCATGCCTCAGTGAGGTCCACGTTCTTGGCGGAAGCGACGATGGCCGCACGCCGCCCATACATTGACACAAGCTTCGACGCGTCGCTGCCCCTCGTCCACCAGCCTGGGGGCTCCCTGCTGCTCCGCTTGGTGGTCTGCTGCAGCTCGGCCACCTCCTCGAACGACCGGTCGTACACCCCGATCTCCGTTGACCCGCACACGGGGCACACGATCTTCTCAGGGTAGTCCTTGACCTGCCTCTCCTCAAGCCAGTCCCTCTTACCGAGGCAGGCTAGGATCCTCGTCTCGTTGTATATCCTGGCCTTGGCTGACTCCAGTATAATGCGGGTCATCTTCTCGGGGGGCACGATGTCTGTCTTCATGCTGATGCTGTTTACGCCCAGCTTCCCCAAGGGGCTCACCTCGCCCCCCGTCTCCAGGATCGCCACCTCGATCTCGCCTGACGCCATCTTCCTGAGCAGGTCGGCCGTTGCCTCCACGTCAAGGTCCTGCCGGAGCGTGTCCTTCATGGCCTCCTCGAAGATGACTGTGCCCTCGAAGCTCTTCATGAGCCGCCCCAGAGTGATGTTGCTGAAGTTGGCTAATTTGCTTAGGGCCCCCGCCTTCCGAGCCACGTTGATGAGCCTCTTCTTGAAGAGCCCGGTCTTGGTCACGGCCTCCCTTATTACCTGGTCCATGTTGTGGTTCGCCAAGCTCCTAAGCAGCCTAGCCACGTACTGGGAGTCCACGCCCCCCACGGTCTGGGCTATGATCATGTACGTGTCCTGCTGCACCCCCACGGGGTACCCTGTGTCCTCGCTGATGACGTGGCCCACGACATGTGCCAGAGTCCTGTTGGCGAGGCTGCCGAAGTTGGCGTGGATGATGACGTTGTCCTCCCAGTCCTCCAGTACGACCCGTTTGTTGGTAGGGACAGGGTAGCCCTCACTGATGTGGTCCACGACCTCAGATGTGGCTCTCTTTATTGTCTGGATTCTGGCCGGGTACTTGTACTGTAGCTCGCTGGCGATCTTGTCTACAGGTGTACCGTTCTTCACGGCGTCCTCCACGGTTCCCTTTATCTCGCCCACCTCCAGGGCCACCTCCAGGGGCACAGGTATCTGCTCACCCACCCAGCTGGGTATTGCTCCGGTGGGGTCGTCCTCCGCCCGGACGTATATCTTGTCGTTGTGGATGTTCAGTATCTTCCAGGCGCTGCCCCGCAGCGTGAACTTGACGCCCGGCTTCGCGTACTCGGCCACGAAGGCCTCCTGAAGGATGCCCACGGGGGCGTCCTCGTCCACGTCCACAATGAGGTAGTCCTTCTCGTCGGGGATCATGCTCAGGTTGTTGAAGAAGTACCTGTACATCGTCTTCCTGCTACCTTTGGGCTTGATCATGACCTCGTCCTCTTCGCTGAGCCACGCCAGGCGGGGGAACCTGTCGTGCATGTACCTGGCCGACTTGAGGATGTCCTCCTCGGTCAGGTCCCTGTAGGGGTAGGCGTGGTCGAAGAGGTTCTTGGCCTGTAGGAAGTAGAGCTTGCTTCTCTGCATGAGCTCCGCTATGAGCTGGTTCACAAGCACGTCGTAGGGCTTCTCGGGCACCTGGAGGGGCTCCATGATCTCTTTGAGGGCGCGGCGGCAGATCACCATGCTCTCCAAGGCGTCGTCGCTGTTCATGGCGACGATGACGCCCCTGCTGGTCTCCTCTATGCTGTGGCCGCTCCTGCCAACGCGCTGAAGGAGCCTGGTCACCTGCCTGGGGCTGTTGTACTGGATCACGAGGTCTATGCGGCCTATGTCTATGCCCAGCTCCAGGCTGCTGGTGCAGATGACAGTCCTCAGGTCCCCCGACTTCAACCCCTTCTCGGTGGCTATCCTGCTTGTCTTGGCCAGGCTCCCGTGGTGGATGCTAAGGGGAAACTCCGGGCCCCAGAGGTTGAACCTGCTGGTCAGAGCCTCGCTCGTGCTCCTCGTGTTGGTGAATATGAGGGTAGTCTTGTGCTGCTCTATCAGCTCCCTCATCACCTTGAGGCGGACAGCAACCTCCGGGTGAGTGAACAGTTTACGTGCTAGCTCGTAGTCCTCGGCGTCGGGCTCCGGGTACACGATGTCGAACTGCGTGTCCCTGAGGGCAGAGACCTGCACTATCTCCACGGGCCTCTCGGCGCCCACCAGGAACTGGGCCACCCTCTCCGGGCTGCCTATGGTGGCGCTGAGGCCTATGAACTGGATGGGGTTCTCCGTGATCCCCCTTATCCTCTCAAGCGCCAGGCTGAGCTGGCTGCCGCGCTTGTTGTCCGCCAGCTCATGTATCTCGTCTATTATGATCCACCGCACCGTCTTCAGGTGCTGCTTTATGGTCCGGCCCTGAAGTATGGCCTGCAGGGTCTCCGGGGTGGTGATGAGCATGTCTGGGGGGCTGCGCCTCATGTAGCCTCGCTCCCTCTGACTGGTGTCGCCGTGGCGTACCCCCAGCCTCATGTCCAGCTTGTTGCACCAGTAGGTCATCCTGTCCAGTATGTCCCTGTTGAGCGCCCGCAGAGGCGTGATGTAGATGATGCTAATGCCCGGCTGGTGCCCCCCGTTCAGCAGGAACTGGTGGAACACGGGCAGTATTGCGGCCTCGGTCTTGCCCGTGGCCGTCGCCGAGATCAGGAGAACGTTCTTACCCTCCAGTATGAGGGGGATCAGCCGCCTCTGAGGCTCAGTGGGCTCAACGAAGCCCTTCTCCTCAACGAGCCTCCTGACTGGGCGGCATAGTTGCGAAAACACGTTCTCCTGCGTCAAGGCTTGCGGCAAATTTCTTCGTAGCCTCCAATAATAAGATTGCTGGTAAGGTTCATAACGCGCCCTTACCGAGAAGCCTTCAATATGAGCGTCGACGACGAGCTTGAGAAGATTAAGCAGAGCATGCTTAAACAGATGATGAGCCCCCATCCGCCCAAGGCCTCGACTCTGAAGGC
>DASWLJ010000222.1:0-9147 GCA_036396185.1 Bathyarchaeia archaeon
GCAGCACCCGTGGCTGGTGAAGGGCTGCGACTACATAGGCGTCAACTACTACACCAAGTGGAGGGTCAGGAGCAAGGGCAGGGGCGGGGACCCGCTCCTGGACTTCGAGTTCGCCCCCGGCAGGGGCCTGCTCAGCGACTACGGGTGGGAGAACTACCCGTGGGGCCTCAGGAAGGTGGTGGACTGGGCGTACAGGCGGTACCGGAGGCCCATATACGTTACCGAGAACGGGGTCGCCGACGAGGAGGACAAGCTGAGGACCAGGTACCTGACCGGCCACCTAGAGGAGCTGCAAAAGGCGATAGAGCAGGACCATGTCCCCGTCAGGGGCTACTACCACTGGACCCTGATGGACAACTTCGAGTGGAGCGACGGGTACAAGATACACTTCGGCCTATACAAGGTGGACAGGGCGACAAAGGAGAGGACGCCCACGAAAGCCGTTAGGACCTACTCGGAAATAGCTCACGCGCTCAAACAAATTTGAGTAGGCTACTCTCCCGCCATCTCCTGATTTCCTCGGCCCCTGACCACCCCTCGCCTCCCTCACTCCGCAGCTGGTCCATGTCTCTGGCGGCTTCAAGCATCCTGCCCCTGTCTTTCACACGCGACTGCCTCTTGGAGGCGACCCACATCCTGAAGGCCTCTGTCGCTGCTTCGCCCACCTTCATGCCAAAGCGTACGGCCTCTGCCTTCAGGTTACGGAAGGCGTTCTCGTCGACGCCCTTGATGCTGACGCTCATAATTCTCTCGTTCTACCCCAGCTTTATTTACTTTTCAAACATACTAGAAGTTAACTAAATGCAATCCAAAAAAAATGTACGTTCTGTACAGCCACTATAATCTAGGCTCAGTGACGAACTCGATCAAAATTGATGAGTCTACCGGGAAGACGTTAGTCTGCGAGATCCTACCGGATCTCCATCTCTATGTAGACCTCGTTGGGGACCCTGATCCTCATGATGCTCCGCATAACACGGTCCCTCGCATCTATCTCGATGAGGCGCTTGTGCACACGCATCTCAAACCTGTCCCAAGTGTCGCTGCCGTCGCCGCAAGGCGTCCTCCGCGTGGGCACCACCAGCTTCTTCGTAGGCAGCGGAATAGGGCCGACAAGCTTCACCCCGATCCTCTTGGCTATGTCCTTGATCTCGCCGCAGACACCCTCCAGCTTCTCGGTGTCTGTGCTGGTGAGCTTGATCCTTGCACGTCGCGCCATATTGGTCCCCGTTACAACGTGAGAGTCAGAACTTAAATGTTACTAAAAAAGGGTTGGGGAGGACTTTACTGCTTGTTGTCCTCGATCTCCATGACGACGCCTGCACCGATGGTGGTGCCCATGTCACGGAGGGCGAACCTGCCCAACTGCGGGAAGTCCTTGAAGGTCTCGATGGCGATGGGCTGCAGCGGCACGAACCGCACGATGGCTGCCTCGCCCGTCCTCAGGAAGCTGGGGTTCTGCTCGACCACCTGGCCCGTCCTTGGGTCCAGCTTGGATATGAGCTGGTCGAACCGCACGGCCATCTGCGCCGTGTGGATGTGGAGGACGGGTGTGTAGCCTACGCCGATGGCCGTGGGGTGGTGGATGATGAATATCCTTCCCTTGAAGGCCTGCGCCACGCGGCACGGGGTGTTCAGGTGGCTCGCCACCTCGCCCCTCCTGAGCTTCTCCTTAAGGGCGCCCTTGACGTTGAAGCCTATGTTGTCGCCTGGGCCTGCGCTATCGATCTTCGTGTAGTGGGTCTCGATGCTGTTGACCTTGCCTGTCTCCTTGCTGGGCATGAAGATCAGGTCGTCTCCCGGCTTCAGTACGCCGGTCTCGACCTTGCCTACCGGGGTCGTGCCGACGCCCCTGATGGTGTAGATCTCCTGCACGGGTATCCTCAGCGGCTTATCGGTCGGCTTGGGTGGCAGCTCGAAGGTGTCCAGGGCCTCCAGCAGGCTGGGGCCGTTGTACCAGGGCAGCTTGTCGCTCTTAGAGACCAGGTTGTCGCCCGTCCAGCCGCTGATCGGAACGAAGTGGATCTTGGATGGGTCGTAGCCGACCATCTTGAGTAGCCTGCTCATGCCGTCCTTGACCTCCTCGTACCTCTGCTGGCTCCAGTTGACCGTGTTGTCGTCCATCTTGTTGACGCCGACCACCAGCTGGTTTACGCCCAGGGTCTTCGCGAGGAACGCGTGCTCGCGGGTCTGGCCGCCGGGGTTGGTCCCGGCCTCGTACTCTCCCCTCTTGGCGGAGATCATGAGGACAGCCCCATCGGCCTGGCTCGCGCCCGTGACCATGTTCTTGACGAAGTCTCTGTGGCCAGGCGCGTCTATGACTGTGAAGACGTTCTTCTTGGTCTCCAGCTCGTAGAAGGCGAGGTCGATGGTCACGCCACGCTCGCGCTCCTCCTTGAGCCTGTCGAGGACCCAGGCGTACTTGAAGGACTCCTTGCCCATGGCCTTGGCCTCGGCCTCCAAGTCCTTCAACTGCTTCTCTGGGATGGCGCCCGCACTGTAGAACAGGTGTCCGATGCTGGTGGACTTCCCGTGGTCTACGTGGCCGATGATGATCAGGTTAATGTGAGGTTTCTGCCTCTTACTCATCTCTGAATTCTCCTACACCTTCAACCAACATGAAGTTTAAAAAGGTTAGGTTTACCGCGTTTTAACCGCTCCATTTTTCATCGTCTGCCTGAATCAGTGTCTATCTTGCGCTGAACCACGGAAATGCGTAAAGTTTAATACGGTTACCCGTATCGGAGTGGTGGAGAATCAAATGGCTAACGGCTTGTACTCTGCCCGCAGGAACAAGAAGACAAGGAAGAAGATGCGGTACAAGAGCAAGGACTACACGCTGAGGCTGAAGAGGCGCACAGAGAAAAGAGACCTGCTGGAGGGGGCCCCCATGGGCCGCGCCATAGTGCTCCAGAAGGTGGGCATCGAGTCCAAGCAGCCTAACTCGGCCATCAGGAAGTGTGTTAGGGTTCAGCTCATCAAGAACGGTAAGCTTGTGACAGCGTTCCTGCCAGGCGACGGCGCTCTCAACTACGTAGACGAGCACGACGAGGTGACCATAGAGGGTATCCACGGCCCACGCTCAAGGTCCATGGGCGACATCCCTGGCGTGAGGTACAAGGTCAGCCAAGTCAACGGGACCCCACTGGATCTGCTGGTGATAGGCAAGGTCCAGAAGTCCATACGCTAAACCTTTTAGCTAAACCATTTTTAGGTTTTCACTGGCCCCTGTCCTCTTTGATGAGCAAGGCCAATGGTACGCTGACCGCTAGGAGCCCGGCTGAGACGTAGAAACAGTAGGAGATGCCATAGCCCGCGAACACCGCCATCATTATTACGGGGCCGAACACCGACCCGAGGTCGAAGAAGGTGCGGTAGACGCCTATGGCGGCGCCCCGCTGGTTGGGCTTCACGGCCTCCGCTGAGAGAACCGGGCCCATGATCCAGATTGCCCCCGACGTGAACCCCACGGCGCATATCATGGCGGCCAGGGCCATGTACCCCGTGAAGAAGTTTAAGGCAAAGATGAGGGCGGCTGTGGACGCTATGCCGAAGGTGAGCACGGGCCTCCGGCCCATCCTGTCCGAGATGGCTCCCATGGTGAACATTGCCACCACGAAGCCCACGCTCCTCACCCCCATGAGGTATCCGATCTCCGCGAGGGGAAACATTAGGGTCTCCTCGGCGTAGAGTGGGAACACCGTGTAGATGAGCCCCGTGCTCATCACGAACTCGGCCAAGGTGATGACGGCCATCAGGATCAGTGTGCGGTTCATCAGGACCTCGGGCAGGTCAGAGACGTTCAGAGGAGCCTTGACTGAGTAGCGCTGAGTCTCGTTCCTTATCTGGGGCGGCACGGCCAGGAGCAGCAGGGCGGCGACCGCCAGAGCCGAGCTCAGTATGAACCCGCCCTTGAACCCCAGGTTCTCTATGACGTAGCCGCTCACCCCCGAGCCGATCACGGTGCCTATGAACTCTATGCCCTGGAAGAGACCCATGGCGCTGCCGCGCCTCTCGGCGTCGAAGAGGTTCACTATGAAGGTCATGGAGACGGCGAAGAAGAGGGGGGCGCCCAGGCCCATGATGGCGCGGACCACCACCAGGAACACCGGTGCATCCACGTTGATCGTCAGAAGGTTACCGACCACGGTGAGGATTGCCCCCGCGACCATCGGCTTATAGTAGCCTACACGGGCCGAGATGAAGCCGCTGGGCACCTCAAGGATCACCCTGGTGACCCAGTACCCGGCGACGGCGTACCCGATCATGACTCCCGTCGCACCGATCCTCTTGGCGAAGATGCTGAGCAGGGGGTTGGTGATTTGGGTGGCCAGCATCATGAGGAAGGCGATGGCGCAGAGCAGATAATACGTACCCGAGTAGCCTCTCTGGCCCATAGCGCCCTAAGTGGACGCCCGATCATTTAAAATACATTCTTTTTTTGACAATGCTTTTATTTATGTGTCCCTTTCAAGGACACTGCACACGCGAAGTGGTCAAATGGGCGAAGAGGAAGTTCAGGTACAGGACAGCGAGATCAAGCTCTTCGGAGAGTACAGCTTCGAGGGCATCGAGGTCAGAGACATCGGTTTGAAGCGTTACCTGAACCTGGACCCAGTGTTCCTTCCCCACAGCGGAGGCAGACACGAGGCGCATAGATTCAGGAAGAGCACCCTCAACATCGTTGAACGGTTCATCAACAACCTCTTGAAGCCCGGGTCAAGCGGCGGGGAGAAGAGCAGGATCACTGACTGCGTGCGCACGGCCTTCAGGATCATCACGCTCAAGAGCGGCAGAAACCCCATCGAGGTCCTGGTGCGCGCCATAGAGAACTCGGCACCCAACGAGGACACCACGAGGATCGGCTACGGTGGAGTCGTCTACAGGCTCGCCGTGGACATCAGCCCCCAGCGCCGCATCGACATCGCCATGAGGTTCATAGTTAAGGGCATCGTGGAGCAGACCTTCGGAACGAGGAAGGCGTTGGAGGAGGTTGTCGCCGACAACCTCATAGGGGCCGCCAACAACGACGGCAACAACTTCGCGGTCCGCAGGAAACAGGAGATAGAGCGGATAGCCCTATCATCCAGGTAAAACCCTTTATCACAGCAGGCTCCCGGCTGCGAAGCCGATCAGCCCCACAAGCATAAGGTACAGGACCCTGTTTTTGACCCTGCGGCTGTTCTCGCGTGTCGGCTCACTGAGTAGGCTGACACCGCCTTGCAGGAGTCCGAGGTCGGTGACGGCGACGAAGGGCATGTACCATAGGCTCACCAGTCCGAGGTAGACGGGCAAGGCGCTGGAGGCTACGCTGGCCAGGAAGAAGAAGAAGGCTAGCCTCGACGCGGCCACTGGCCCACTGGACACGGCCACGGTCCTAACGCCGGCGCTCCCATCGCCCTCCACGTCCACTATGCCCTTAGCCACCTCCCTGCCCGTGTTGCTCAGGAAAGCCATGAGGCTGAAGTATAGGCCGACAATGACCCTGCCCGTCAGGACGCCGCCGTAGACGAAGGGCAAGGCTATGCATGTGCTCACCATGAGGTTCCCGGGGAACCCTGTGCGTTTCCCCCAGGCGGAGTATCCCACCATCACCACCCAACTGAACCCGGCCACCGCGAGAGCCTCCGCGGACACAGCGTATGACGCGGTTAACCCTACGAGGCTCAGTAGGCCGGTGAGGTACAGGGCCTCGGCGGGCGTCACCCTGCCGCTGGGTATGGGTCTCCGGGGCTCGTTCACAGCGTCAATGTTTCTATCGTAGTAGTCGTTGACGGCCATGGAGGCCCCTGTTAAGGTGAACCCCGTGATGAACGCGTAGAGCAGAGGCAGCGGGTCGCCGACAATGGATGTCCCCCCCGTGATGGCCGCGCCCACGATTATGGCCAGTCCCACCATGACGGAGTTCACCGGCCGCATGATCTCAAGCAGGGACCCGGCCTTACCCATACTGGATAGGGTGAGGCTTCAACGTAATAAACCCCGTGAGCTAGTGGTCAAGGATGCGTCTAGCGGGTGAAACGCCGTTCACTGTTAATCTGCGGCGAGGTCAAGCCGCCACCCGTTCCAGGGACGCATGGACTCCGTAAAAGACTAGTACCCAAGACACGTATTCATCTCAACTGATCCAGTGGACGGCGCACCCATGAGCTACTACGAGGAGCTACTAGGCAAGATGGCTGACAGCGGCGACCTGCCAGGCGTCCTGCACCTCGTGAAGTGGATACAGAGAAACGAGGGAAAGAACGACAAGCTCGCGCAGCTCCTCGTCGCCAAGGGAGACAAGTTCTGGAAGAGCTACAAGGACGCCGAGGCCGCCCAGTTGTATGTGGCGGCCATGGACCTGTCCCAGACGGACGAGGCCAGGGAGTCGGCCTCCGAGAGACTGACCAAGCTGAGGGCCAAGGAGCCTGAGGCTCCCCCAACCGCCCAGGCCGAGGCGGAGAAGCGGAGGCCGGTCCCGAGGAAGGCCCTGAAGGTCGTGCCCGACACGGCTGAGAGCCACCTGATATACGCCCAGTTCTTCGCCAAGATCAACAGGCCCGAGCAGGCCGAGTACCACTTCAGCAGGGCACTCAGCCACGAGAAGGACAACATCGCCGCCCACATGAACTACGCCCAGCTGCTGGTGGACCAGAGGAGGTACGAGGAGGCCGAGGCCCAGTACGGCTTGGCTCTGGAGGCCGAGCCCGGTGATCCCACGATCCATAATAATCTAGGCATCCTCCTCGACAGCCAGAAAAGACTGGACGAGGCCGAGGCACACTTCAGGGCTGCCCTGGGGGCCGAGGAGGACGCCACGGTCCACGACAACCTGGCAAACATACTTGTGGACCTGGGGAGGTGGGAGGAGGCCGAGACCCACTACAGGCGGTCCCTGGAGCTGGACAACAGGGACGCCAACACATACAACAACTACGCCCTGTTCCTGTGGAGCCGGAGCAGGGGCGGCGAGGCCGACACCTGCTTCAGAAAGGCAGTGCAGATGACCCCGGGGGAGCCCACACTGCACAGGAACTACGCCAAGTTCCTGGTGGACAGCGGCAGGTTCAGGGAGGCCGAGGAGCAGTACAAGCAGCTCTCGGCCATGGAGCCTGAGAGGGCCGAGACCCACATCAGGCACGGGATAGTCCTCTACAGGATGGATAAGCCGGGGGAGGCTGAGAACCACTTCAGGAGAGCCATACAGCTTGAGCCAGGGAACGCAGAGGCCCACCTCCACTACGCGGTGCTCCTGACCCACAGCGGCAGCAACATCACAGCCGAGAGCCACTACATGAAGGCGGTGAGCCTCGACCCAAACTCACCCACATGCAACCTGGTCTACGCCATATTCCTCAGCAACCAGAACAGGCTGCCCCAGAGCGAGGAGTACTACAAGAGGGCCGTGGAGCTGGCCCCCAAGGCCGCGGAGCCCCACATGTACTACGCTAAGACCCTAGCAGACCAGGGAAGGGACCAGGAGGCCGAGAGGGAGTACAGGGCGGCCTTGGAGGCTGAGCCCGGGAGCCATGAGACAAACCTGTACTACGCCCAGTTCCTCTCCAAGGTGGACAGACCCGCCCAGGCAGACAGGCACTTCAAGAAGTCACTGGAGCTGAAGCCCGACGACGCCAGGTCCCACTTCAGCTACGGCGTCCACCTGGCCCAGCACGGCTTAACCGACAGGGCTCTGGAGCACTACAGGCGCGCCATCGAGCTCGAACCCCAGTACAGGGAGCTCATAAAGCATCTATCAGGCTAGATGTGTGTGAGTGTCGTCACCTACACATCGCTATATACAGATCACAGAGATGGAATGGTAAACAAGGTGAATATTCTTGACCGTTGAACTAGAAGTGGTCCCCCAGGGAGTCCTTGATAAGAGCATCGAGGACATCGCCAGGGAGGCCACACCCAAGATAGCTATACTCGGCGTAGGCGGCGGCGGAAGCAACATCGTGACGTGGATGGACAAGAAGATCATAGGCGCGAGGACGGTTGCTATGAACACTGACGCGAAGCACCTGGCGACCAGTAAGGCCGACGAGAGGGTCGTCATGGGCTACGGCCTCACAGGGGGCCTGGGCTGCGGAGGCTTCCCCGAGCAGGGGGCCAAGGCGGCCGAGGAGAGCGCCCTGGAGATCGAGAACGCGGTGGGTGACGCCAACCTCATATTCGTGGCGGCCGCCTTGGGCGGCGGCACGGGCACAGGCGCGGCCCCAGTGGTGGCAAGGATCGCCCGCGAGCTGGGGGCTCTCACCATAGGCGTGGTCACCATCCCCTTCGACTTGGAGGGTACCAGGGTAGGCAAGGCCAAGGAAGGTCTGAGGCAGCTGGTGGATGTCTGCGACAGCGTGGTTGTCATCGACAACAACAGGTTGAGGAAGGTCGCCGGCAAGCTCCCTGTCAGGGAGGCTTTCGCGGTGGCCAACGAGCGTGTTACCGACTTCATCAACAACATCACTGAGACCCTCAGCGTCCCCGGCATCATGAACCTGGACTTCGCGGATGTCAAGGCCATCATGATGGGTGGAGGCATCTGCGCCGTCGGGTTCGGAGAGGGACACGGCGGCACCAAGGTTGAGGACGCCGTCACCAAGGCCACCGACAACCTGCTTCTGGACGTAGCCGACGTGACCAAGGCCCAGGGGGCCCTCGTGCACGTGGAGGGCGGCGAGGACATGACCCTCGAGGACATCAACAGGGCCGGAGAGATGGTCCTGGAGAGCGTCAGCAAGGACGCCCGCGTCGTCTGGGGAAGCAAGATCAACCCCAACCTGGAGGGCAAGATCAGGGCAACCGTGGTGCTGGCCGGAGTGGACAGCACGTTCCTGATGAGGCAGGACGCCAGCACCGTGACGGTGAACCACGCCAAGCCCAAGGTCATAAAGATAAAGAGCCAGAAGGCCGTCGACTAACCCGTTTTTTCGTTCCCTTAATCTTTTTCAAGGCTTCTCGTGGGGACAGTCACGACCATGGTCGTGCCCTTCTCCCCCGTCTTAGCCTCGATTGAGCCGCCGACATCCTCCAGGGTCTTCTTGGCGTAGGCCAGGCCTAGGCCGCTGTGGCCCTGCTTAGTCGTGTTGAAGGGCTGGAAGAGGCGGTCCATGGCGTGGGGCGGGATTCCTGGCCCAGTGTCCCTCACCTCCACCCTGGCCTGGCCTC
>DASWLJ010000223.1:0-17166 GCA_036396185.1 Bathyarchaeia archaeon
AGCGAGCCCGTGTCCTAGGGCCGAGGCGCTCACAGTGGGTTGGCAGTCTTCGGGTTAAGGAGCTCCCTCAGCCCTTCTATGAGGCTGTCCCTCTCGTCAGGGTTATCCCTCCACAGCCTGTCCAGCTCGCGTCTACGCTCAGCAGAAATGAGTCCCTGTCTCCGCGCCTGGTTCAGTACCTCCACGTAGTCCCTGTACTGGTTCACCTGTCTACTGGGCTCCTCCACGCGCTCCCGTATGAGCTCCCTCTGGGTCTTGATGTCCAGGAGGACGCCGAGCACCGGCTTGAGCTTGGACGCCGCGTCCGTGTACTCAATCGGGTCGAGGGCTGTGGAGACCTCCACGAAGCTGAGCAGCGGGCTCCTCGGCTGAAGGTACACTGACCTGCCTTGCTCCACACTCGTCCCTCCCCTCCTCATGGACTCGGCCTCATCCAGCAGCCTGGACAGGAGCTGCTCGTCAAGCCGGCTGGTGAGGTAGCTCCTGACCAGCTCCGTCTTCCCCGCCTCGCCGCCGTCGCCGTAGAGCCTCGTCTGGTACCTGGCGTCCAGGCCGCCAACGGCTTCAAGCAGCAGCCTCCTCTGCTCCGCGTGGGGCTCGTCCCGGATTCTGGCGAGGTGATCCAGAGCCTTCCTCGTGCCGTACCTGATGGACAAGGTCACCCCCTGGTCCCGCACACTGAGGTGCAGCGCCGGGCCGGGTCTATCTTCGCTGCCCAGCCTCACGATGGCCTCGTCAGTGATCTCGACGGCGTCCACCACCTCGCCGTCGCCCAGGCTGGGTATCAGGTCCCCCAGACTCTTCAATGTCTCCCTGTACCAGTCCACGTACTTCACTCGCCAAGCCAAGCCCAGTCCACCCCGTGATGGTTCGCTTGTTAGAGGCCGCGCGCAGTAAAATAGATTGGGTTAGATGGCGCCGGGGCCGGAGATGGGGGCCCCGGGGAGTAAAGCCAATTAATCTGTGCCTCGCTTAAGGTGTTTGATCTACATGGGTGACGAGCAGAGGCGGTACATTATGGCGGTTCTCTACAAGAACGAGGCTGTCAGAGGGGGCACCGTGAAGGTGCGTAGCCTCGCCCGCGCCCTGGAAGCCGACATGGAGTCCATCGCGGAGGACCTGAGGTACCTTGAAGGCGTGGGCTTCGTCAAGCTCAAGGGGGGCTCCGTCGCACTGACCGAGGAGGGGTACAAGGCCATGTATGGCCGCGAGTTCAGCTTCTGCCCCCACCTCTGAACGGCGACACCTGAACTATGAGCACCCCGACGAACACCAGGGCCATGCCCAGCAGCTTAGTGGCCGTCAGAGTCTCCCCCAGGAAGAGCCACGAGAGCACGGCTATCTGGATGAGCATAGTGTTCTGGAGTATGGACACCTCGAAGGCCTCCACCTTGGCCAGGGCGTGGTTCCAGATGAGGAAGGCCGCAGCCGTGTTCACGACGCCCAGCCAGAGTATGATGGCCGCGGACTGAAACGTGAGCGCCCTAAGCTCCTCGAAGGCCAAGGCCGAGCCTGCTATGAACACTGTCCCAGACGCCATGGCGACGGCCGACAGAGCCAGAGGATCGACTGGCCTCTCGGCGAAGAAGCGGCGCACCGCCACGAGGTAGACGGCCCAGCCGATCCCCGATGCCAGGGTGACGGCTACCCCGGCGAGGCTGCCCGCCTCCACGCCCCCGCCGAAGAACGCATATGCTCCCCCCAGCACTATCATCGAGCCCAGAAGCTGGGGCGTGCCGGGCCTCAGCCCATAGGCCACGGCATTGATCAGCAGAACCATCACTGGGGTGAAGTTGAGTATGAACGTGACCGTCACAGCCGGCAGATAGTACAAGCCGAGGCACTGTAGGCCCTGCGCCACCGCGTAGCCTGAGACGCCGAGGAGCGCCATCTTGACGTAGCTGCCCCTGTCCAGCCCAGCGAACGCTCCCCTGGCTAGGGCGAACGGCGCCAGCACCAGGGAGGCCACCACGTACCTCAACGCGACTAGGAGGAGGGGCGATGTGTCCTGCAGACCAATCTTGGTGAGGACGTAGCTGGACGACCAGAGGAATGTAACCAGCAGGGCCTCCAGCAGGCCCCTGCGCCTAGCGTCAGCCATGTTCTTACCTGAATGGCCGCGGATTTAAGGTGATTCAACACCGGGCCGCCCACCGTGGGGCTGCAAAAATCTAATACCTCGTGGCGCCCCATAGACCAGCATGAACGTAGAGGAACGCATGAAGAAGCTTGGCATCAAGCTCCCCGAGGCGCCGGCGCCAAAGGGAAACTACATAGGGGCTAAGTGGGCAGGAAACATAGCATTCAGCTGCGGCCAGGGCCCCTTCACGACCACGAAGCGTGGCATGGTTGGCAAGGACCTGACCATCGAGGAGGGCTACAAGGGGGCCCGCGAGACCGCGATGAACTGCCTGGCGCAGCTCAAGAAGCAGCTGGGCAGCCTCAACAGGGTCAAGCAGGTGCTCCAGGTCATCGGCTTCATCAACAGCGCGGAGGGCTTCATGGACCAGCCCAAGGTGCTCAACGGGTTTACGGACCTACTCATAGAGATATGGGGCGAATACGAGGGCCGGCCAGCGAGAGCCGCGCTGCCTGTACACCACCCTGGCTGGATATGCGTCGAGGCCTGGATGGTTGTGGAGCTCCACCCCGAAGAGGAGTAGCCTCCTCTATGCTTCTTTAGTCTGTTCAGCGTCTTCTAAGGTGATCGCATTGGGTAAGCTAGACGGTAAGGTCGCAGTGATAACGGGGGGCAGCAGTGGCATAGGCGAGGCCGCCGCCACGCTCTTCCACAAGGAGGGGGCCAGGCTCGTGGTCGCCGACATCCGCGATGCCAGAGGCGCCGCCCTCACCAAAAAGCTGGGGAAACGGGTATCTTACGTTCACTGCGACGTGAGCGTAGAGGACGACGTTAAGTCAGCCGTCGAGCACGCCGTGGAGCTCCACGGCTGCCTCGACGTGATGTACAACAACGCCGGGATCGCTGGGGCCGTGGGGCCCATTGAGGAGGTCTCCGTGGAGGCCTTCGACAGGACCCTGGCCGTGAACCTCAGAGGCGTCTTCCTGGGCGTGAAGCACGCGGCCCCCTACATGAAGAGGCAGGGTCACGGGAGCATAGTCAACACAGCCAGCGTGGCGGGCATAAGCACAGGCTACGGTAACCACGTCTACAGCGCAGCCAAGGCTGGGGTGATCATGTTCACCAGGTCCGTCGCCATGGAGCTGGGAGAGTCAGGGGTCCGCGTCAACTGCGTTCTGCCCGGCTATATCCCGACTCCCATGATCGGAGTCGCTAGGGGGCTGAGCGCCGAGGAGGCTGAAGACAAGCTCGATGTTGTGAGGGAGGCGTTCACGGGGGCACAGCCCCTCAGGGGGCCCGGGACGCCCCTGGACGTGGCCAGGGCGGCCCTCTGGCTGGCCAGCGACGACTCGGGCTTCGTGAACGGCCACGCACTGGTTGTAGACGGCGGTGTATCCGGCGGCCGCATGTGGTCCGTGTACCAGGAAGCCATACGGGGGTTGGCGGCGCGCTTCTCCGCCTAGACGCGTTTCCTCATGTCGTCCAGCTCCAGCTCGGCGTCCCTGAGGAGCCCTTCAAGCTTCGCCCTCCTCCACGTTATTCTGGCGTCCATGAAGGACTCGGGGTCTCCGCCGTAGCGGGGCGCCTCCTCGTCACCGGAGCCTCTCAGGAACAGGCTTCCTAGGCCCGGTACCCCCTCGTCGCTCTCAATGGCCTTCACTACCTTGGCTCGGCAGGCGCCGCATCTCTTCAGGTGCTCTAGGACGTTGAGCTCCGTGTGGGTCTCGACGATGAAGCTGAGGTACTTTCCCTCAAGCCACAGGAGGTCAAGCGCGTCGCAGTCTTCCATCGTGTCCTGCGGTGGGGCGCGCGTTTAAAACCTGTTGGGTTCCCGGCTAGTAAAAGTAAAATAAAATGAGAGAGCCTACCAAGCTCCGCCCCGGCCAAGCCACTCCTTGGTCTCAGGGTGGATCTTCTTAAAGTTCTTCTTGATGTACTCCCTCATCTGGTCAGCCAGCTTCACAGTCTGGTCGTAGCCCTTCTCCTTGATGAAGGCCTGTATCTCCTCCTGGGTCTTCCTCTTGGGGCTCCACTTGTCCTCGCAGGCGACCCTGAACAGGTACCTGCTGTAGTTAGCGGCGGCCAGGTGCAGGTACTGCATCTCCACCTTGTCCAGCGTATCGTACTTGGAGTGGCCGTAGCCGCGACCCGTCCTCACCTGGGTCGGGTCTCCGCCGCTGGCGCAGGGCACACTCTTCAGGAAGAAGGGCCAATGGTCGCTGTAGGGGCTCACGTTCTGGTCCGTGGGCACCTCGGCCACCATCTGCTTGGCCCACTCCTCGGCCAAGGGCTCCAGCTCCGGGAAGTCGTGGAACACTATTCCCTTTTTACCGGCTCCGCCGCATGCGTCCAGGTTCAACATGAACCTGCACTTGTCCAGTTCAGCGGCGTGCTCCTTGGCGTACGCGTAGCTGCCGTAGAGCCCTATCTCCTCAGCCCCGAAGCACATGCACCTTACGCGGCGCTTCAGCTTGTCCTTGGCCTTGCACAGGACGCGGGCGATCTCCATGACCGTGACGGCTCCGGAGGCCGGGTCCACGGCGCCCTGGCTGATGTCGTGGCCATCGTAGTGGCTGCCCACGATGACGTACTCGTCGTCCACGGGATTCTTGGGAGCCACGTCAGCCACCACGTTGAAGGTGACCACGTCGTGGTTCCTGTCCGTGGTCTTGATCCTGACCACCACATCCTTCTCCCTCTCCAGGAGCCTGGCTAGGTACATGCCGTCCTCGTAGCTGACGCCTATGGAGGGGATGACCGGGTTGATGCCGCCCGTCTGGGGGCCGTACGCCGGGTACTGGTTCATGAATATCCAGCCCTTGGCGCCCGCCATGACGCTGCGCATGAACTTCTCGCTCCTGTGCAGCGACCTCTGCATGCCCCTCGGGTTGGCGGACGAGACCATCACTATATTACCCTCGATCTCCGCCTTCCGCTTCTCATAGTCCGGGATGGCTCCGTCGCCCAGGAACACGAGCTTCCCCTCCACCTCACCCCCTATACTGTGTGGGAGGCTTATCACGTCGAAGCTCTTCTTCACGGGCTTCACGAGCTCAAGGGTCGCGGGGCCGCGGGTCCACCCGGCTATGGTATACTCCTCGTAGTGGGGGTCCTCGCAGCCGTACTCCTTCAGCTTCTTAACCATGTACTCGACGCTGGGCTTGTCCCCGGAGGAGCCCGGGAACCTGCTCCCGTACACGTCGCAGAGCACCTCAAGGTTCTTCATGGGCTCGGAGCCTGTGTATATCTCCGCCATGATCTTCTTATCCACATCAAGGTATGGATTCGCCAAAATTGACACCGGCATATACGTGACGGACACGGATATAAGCCTTAAAAGCCGCGGCGAAAATGGTCGTCGGGCGGAGGAGGCTAGATGACCTCCTCCCAGTTCCCTGAGAGGCGGTCAAGGTAGACGAGGGTCTCGGGACGCAGCGAGCCCCTCCTAGCCTGCAGGTAGTCCCTGAGCTTGTCCCCCAACCGAACCGTCTCCTCGAAGCCCTGCGCCTGAACAAGCTTATCGATCTCGCCCTGGCCACGGTGAGCCGCTGGCCACCTGTCCGTGTTCAGCAGCCTGACGGCCGCCACCGCGGCGTCTCCCACGCACTCCCTGATGGCCCTAGGGTCACACTTGTCCACGGTGTCGAACTTTGTGTGGCCGAATCCTCTGCCTCCCCTCCGCTTCGCCTCCTCGGGGTCGCCCATTGTCGCCGTGGGGACGCCCTGGAGCAGGAAGGGCCAGTGGTCGCTGTACGGCGTAACCTGGCTCCATATGGGGAGGTCCAGTCCGAGGTCTGACACGATCTCCCTGAACATGGGTTCGAGGCTGGGCCAACCGTGGAGGCAGAAGCCCTGCCTCCCTGCTCTCCCCGCCGCGTCGAAGTTCATCATGAACCTGATCCTGCTCAGATCCTCGGGGTGCGCCTTCACGTATGCTCTGCTGCCGTGTAGCCCGATCTCCTCGGCCCCGAAGAGGATGAACCTCATGTTCCTCTTCAAGTGCCTCCTCTCCTTTGCCAGAATCCTGGCGATCTCCATGACGCAGGCGGCCCCCGTGGCGTCGTCTAGGGCGCCCACAGCGATGTCGTGTCCCTCGTAGTGGGCCCCGTAGACCACCATCTCATCAGAACCCCCCGATCCGGGGAGGTCAGCCACCACGTTCCACGTGTCCACGTCCAGGTTCCTGCACCTGGTCTCAAGCCTCAGCTTCACGCGCCCCTTCCTCGCGAGGAGCCTCGCCAGGTACATGCCGTCCTCGTAGCTCACACCCACCGAGGGGACGATGGGGCTGATGCCGCCCGTGGGAGGACCATACGCCGGGTAGTGGTTCATGAATATCCAGCCAGCCGCCCCAGCGAGGACGCTCCTCTGGTACTTCTCGCTCCTGTGCAGTGTCCTAGTCATCTCGGGCGGGTTACCGCTGTTAACCATCACTATCTTGCCCTCGATCTCGCTCCGCCTCTTCTCGTAGACGCCCACGGGCCCCGTGCCCAGGTACACGAGCTCGGCCTCAACCTCGCCCTCGCAACTCATGGGGAGCGCTATGCAATCTATCATCTTCTCCTTGGGCTCCACGAGCCTCAAGCCGCTGGAGCCCCTGATCCAGCCTGGCAACGTGAACTTCTCTAGGTGCACGTCCTCGAGGCCGTAGCCCCTCATCTTCTCCGCCATGTATTCGCACGCGGCGGCGTCCATGCCAGAGCCGGGCCACCTGCTGTCGTAGTCGTCGCACAGCGTTGTTACTACCTCCATGGCCTCGGAGCTGCCATATGCCTCGCCCAGAATCCTCTTGTCCAGTTCAACGTACTTGTGAACCATTCGCACCGATAGTAGATGTGCGCCGAGCGTAGAAATATTTACGGTTACGCGGGCGAGATGTAGCTGACGAGGAAGAACAGAAGCACGGGCACGATGGCTATCATCGCCGCCCTGCCCCTCTGCACCCCGTAGTTCTCGGCGACCGCGTAAGCCACGTATACCAGGCCGGCCACGCCGAACACGGTCACCATGTTGGTGTTCAGCGCCGCCCTCAGCAGTTTGAAGCTCACATCCCTGTTGGCCGTGTAGTAGGCGACGATCGACTGGCTGCTGGACACGTACGCGTCCACGGTCCTCAGCACGTGGTTCAGAACGTGGGGTGTGGCCGCGAACCCGTGCATGGCGAAGAGCCTCTTCAAGCCGCCCTTGCCTCCGGCAAGCGTAGCCAGCCCGTGCATTATGATCGTGGAAATTACCCAGCCGGCGAGCACGCTGACGGCGGACCCGACGGCGGAGAAGAGCCCCATGCTGCCCGCCACGTCGCCCACGGTGCTCACGTCGACCCCCACCTCCCCAAGCTGCGGGACAAGCACCTCCAACGGTATCTTGGACATGTAGATGGACGAGGACGCGGCCGCGAAGACCACCATAAGCGCCACTATAATGAGGCCCCTAGGCAGGTCCCTCTCCTCAATGTACTTGAAGTACTCTCCGGGCCCCCTCAGAACCCCGAGAGTAAGCTCCACGAATCCTCTCCTATCGTCACTCATGTCTCAGCGCCTCCACTGGGCTAAGGTTGCTCGCCCTCCATGCCGGGTACAGCCCCGAAACCACGGCCGTAGCGACAGCAAAGCTCACGACGAATGCGCCTAGGCTCAAAGACGCCGTCACAGGTAAATCAATGTAGCCCCCGACTGCCTTCCCTATGACGAACCCGAAGGCGGCCCCCGCGGCCCCGCCCAGGGCACCCGTCACCATCGCCTCGCTCAGGAACATGAAGAGGACGTCGCTGCTCTTCGCCCCCACAGCCTTCATCGTCCCTATCTCCTTGGTCCTCTCCATGACACTCACAGTCATGGTGTTGATGATGCTCACGCCCGCCACCAGCAGCGAGATGCCCGCTATGCCGCCCAAGACCGACTGTATGGTGCCTAGGATGGACCCCACCTGCTGCTGGGCCCTCGCGTAGCTTATTACAGTCACCTTGTCCCCCAGCCTATCCTTGATGCTGTCCACGGCGGCCTTCACCTCGTCCACGGTGTTGGTCTTCGCTATGACGAAGTTGAACTCCCCGCCGATCTCGTAGAACTGCTGGGCCGTGCCCAGGGGGATGGATATGCTGTCGTCTAGGTTGAAACCGAAGCTGCTGCCCTGGGCCTTCAGGATCGTTACCACCCTGAGCGTCATCTCCTTATCGACGCCGTTCACCTGGGACTTGATCTTGATCCTGTCGCCCAGGTTGATCAGCTGCTCGTCGAGGTCCCTGGGCTTAGCCACGTTGGCGCCGACGCACACGACGGCGGAGTCCGAGCGCACAAAGTTCCTGCCCTCAGCGATCACGGTGTTCTTGTTTATCTCCGCGTACTCCTCCGTCACGCCGTAGACGTCCGTGTAGAACGCCCGACCCTTCACAGTGAACGAGCAGAACCTGTTTGCCACTATTGGCGTAGCGGCCGCCACCTCGGAGACCCTCTCAATGACATCCAGTTCCCTCCACCCGAGGGTATCGGACGCGAGGCCCATGCTGCTCTGGATATCCCCTGGGATGACTATGATGTTGGTGGGCCCGAAGACCTCCAGTTGCTGGGTGACGCTGTCGGTGAGCCCCTGGGTGACGCTCACCAAGCCGGTGACCGCCGCGCACCCTATCAGAATACCCACTATGTTGAGGGCGAACCGGAACTTGCGCTCCCTCACCCCCTGAGTGGACATCAGAAAGATATCGAGTAGGTTCACATGTATCACTTAGGGGCCTAGTCCAAGGAGCCGCCTGACCCACATCCAGAAGGACGGGGTCTCAGGCGTCTCCGTGCCGCCGCCTTGGGCGCCCGCCACTGTCACGTCGAGGCCCACGTCCTCGTGGTGCTCCCTGTTCAGGTGGTCCCTGTAGTTGACCCTGACGCTCATGGTGTGGGACCCCTCGGGGGCGTCGTCGGCCACCGCGTACTTTATGTCGAAGGGAATGGGGCTGTCAGGGTCCACGGCGCCTATGTACTCGGTGCTGCCCGCCACGCGCCTGAACACCTGGCTCTCGACCAGCTCTATGCTCACGAACTGGACGCTGTCCGTCCCTATGAGCAGCAGGTCCGCCTCCAGCTCCCTAGTCTCACCCCTCTTCGCCTCAACTGACGGCGTGTCTAGGAGCTCGAAGTCGATGAGCTCCTCCACAATTATTGTTTGAGTTTCTGTGAGGGATTCAGGTTGACTCCTAGAATTCGTGTAGCTGATCATTACAGTCACGGGGTACTGTCCAGCCGATACACTCCCAGAAGATAATAACCTGTAATTTATATCCACGAATTCTCCTTTCTCCACATCGCCCAAGTTAACCATAGTGGGGCTAAGGGGGGAAAACGGTGAACCAGGCGTTAAACTGAGAACAGCGATGGCGTCGTACGCATCTGCGCCACTGCAAAGTATCTCCATGTTCAAGTCGAAGGAGTCTCCTGGTCTTACTACTTCAGGCGTAATAGACATCTGTTTTAATGTGATGATGGTGTTTCGGGTGGCTGAAGCCGAGTCAACATTTACAGGTATGCTGAAGGTTTGATAGTACTTGGTTCCATGTGCATCGCTGTAAGAGACAGTGGTCGTTATCGTATAGGTGCCTAGAGGTGTCCCCTCTAATATGTTCAACTTGGTTGTTATTGATGCTGTGCTGCCTGAGTTTAAACTTGAAATTTGTGTACTATCTCCCTCAACTATGCTGATGTAGGGTTGTGTTGGGGTCATTACGAACTCAAGGTTCAGTAGCGTCGATGTGTGTGTGTTAGTGAATTGGAAAACTGCGTCATTTACAATTCCAGAGACCAATGTCACCCCTCCTTGAGTAGTTAACATTTTTATTTTTGGGACGTAAGCCTCGCTCACTACTATACCTACGGGGACCGTGATGCTTGATGTCTGTGTAGATTTGAACTTCGAGTAGAGTATATTCAACGTAAGTGTGTATGAGCCCAATGGTATATTCTGGTTAACGTATATTACAGGCTCATATGAACGTGATTTACTGTTCTCTATGACGTTGAATACTTTGTGGGCAGAGCTGAGGATCGTCACACCGCTTATTTGCGACGAGATAAAGGCCTCTATATCATATAGGTTGTAGTCGCCTGTATTCTTCAATATTATTTTAATAGTATTGTCTTGACCTGCCTTGAGGTACACATCGTCGGTTGACACCTCAATTATAGCTGATTCCTCAGCGAAAACGAGTGGTAGGTTTCCTAATAGAATCGCTAGGAGAAGTAAACTAGTAAGTAACTCTTTTCGTGCGTTCATATCATATCCCTGAATTTTTTTTCTCCGATTATGACGCCGTCCCTGAGCTGGATTAGGCGGTCGGTGTTCTGGGCCACGGTTGGGTCGTGGGTGATGAGGACGAAGGTCTTTCCTTCCTCCTTGTTGAGCATTCTGAGTAGGTGCATTATCTCTTCACCTGTCTTGGAGTCTAGGTTTCCCGTCAGCTCGTCCGCGAGGACGAGGTTGGGTTCGTTGGCCAGGGCCCGCGCTATGGCGACGCGCTGCTGCTCGCCGCCGCTGAGCTGGCTGGGCTTGTGGTCGGCCCTGTCGGCTAGGCCAACCAGGTCCAGGAGCTCTATGGCTCTGCGGTGCCTCTGACCCCTGGAGATGCCCGCTATGGCCATGGGCAGCTCCACGTTTCCACGGGCGTCCATCCTGGGGATGAGGTTGAAGAACTGGAAGATGAACCCTATCTCCCTGTTCCTGAGGTCGGCCACCTGGTTGTCGTTGAGCTTGCTGAGGTCCACCCCGTTTATGAAGACCTTGCCGGATGTGGGCCTGTCCAGCGCCCCTATCATGTTCAGGAGCGTGCTCTTTCCGCTGCCACTGGGCCCCATGATAGCCATGAACTCCCCCTGCTCCACCGTCAGGCAGACGCCCTTCAGGACCTCCAGGGGCCGCCCACCCTGCATGTAGGTCTTGCTCAGGTCGATGGTCTCTATCATGTTCGTCATTGTCCGTCGTGCTCCTGTATCAGCTTCTCTATGAGGCTGAGCCTACGCAAGGTGCTCTCCCTGATGTTGTTTAGGAACGATACTTTTACATCGGTATCAAGGTTTTGGTAGAACCCGGCGAACATCTGCCCGGTCAGGGCCTCGTCCTTCTCGGCTAGGGTCCCCATGAGCCTGACGGCGCCCTGCTTCATGTCCTTGGACATCCACTTGAAGACCACTGATAGGTACTTCACGGTGAAGCCTAGGGAGTCTGCGAAGTGACTCTCTAGGTTCCTGAAGAGGGCTTTCCCCTCGGGGGTTATTGTGTAGAAGTCTGTGCCGTCTTTCTCTAGGGTCTCGACGTAACCTTTCCTCTCAAGGCTCTTCAGGGCCGGGTAGACTGTGCCCGTCTTTGGCTCCCAGGTGCCTTCGAACTCCTCTTTGAGGGTCTTGAGCATCTCGTAGCCGTACCTTGGTCCACTGTCTAGCTGTATGAGGAGGAGCACCTGCAGGGGGCTCACATCCATGTTGAACGGGGTTCTGCCGCCTAGACTCATGGACATAGGTTGACCTCTACCTAGTAGACTTCTACTGTTGAGGCTCAGCCCCTCTCTTTTAAATGTTCCCAAATCAAGGGTGGAGCCTGCTCGTGAAAAGGATATAAGGCTACAGGTGTCACGAGCTATAGTTGAGTATGCGCGTCCTCATCTTCACGGACAACCCCACCACCAGCGAGACGGGGCTCGTAAGGAGGGAGCTCCAGGACAGGGGCGTCGACGTGGACTACAAGGCGCCTTGGGATGTCTCCCTGCCCCGCTTCAGACCCGACTACGACGTCGTCTACGTGCCCAGCAACATGCTTCACAGGGGAAGCACATTCGAGATGCTGCACAGGTTATTGATACTCAGGCGGCTCGAGGAGTCCTCCATCGTCGTGAACCCCGTCGACAGCATGCTGAACTACAGCAAGGAGCATCTGAGCCTCCAGCTGGGTAAGCTGGGGCTCCCGCACCCGGAGACCGTAATAACGGAGAACATTGAGCACGCCTTCGATTTCGCGTCCCGGCTTCTGGACGCGGACAGGGAGGTTGTGCTTAAGCCCATATGCATGGCGAGGGGCATCGGCGTCATGAAGCTGAGCCGTATAAGGAGCAGGGAAGACCTGATGCAGTTCCTGGTGTGGTACATCCGCAGCTACGGTGAGGGCGTGTTCTACCTCCAGGAGTTCGTGCCCAACCCGGGGTACGATGTCCGGTGCTTCGTCATCGACGGCGAGGTGGTAGGCCGTGAGAAGAGGTCTAACCCGGACGACTTCAGGTACAACGTGGCCGCCGGCGGCGCCGCAGAGCCCTTCGAGGACCCGATCTACGATGAGCTTGCCGTCAAGGTGGCGGACGCCGTCGGCCTCAAGATCTCTGGGCTGGACATCCTCCCCGGGAGCGACGGCGAGCCCATGGTTCTGGAGGCCAACTGTTTCCCAGGGTACAAGGCGCTTATGGACACGACGGGTATCCAGATCCACAAAATGGTGGTGGATTACTTCTTCAAGCTCGTGGTTTGAGGGAAACCATTTTAATGGAGCGGCACTGGGAGTGATATGATAATATATGCCGTACTGTGACAATTGTGGGCAGCAGATAGACGAAAAACAGAAGTTCTGCCCAAACTGCGGGGCCAGAAACGAGGCCGCGTTCAAGGCTCAGGGAGCCTCGATTCCTCTGCCTCCACCGCCACCGGCTAAGGAGGTTAAAGCTAACCTGCCTCCTCCGCCGCCTCAGGTGCAAAAGAGCAACATGCCTCCCCCCAAGAAGCTCATAGACCTAGAGATCGATCAGAAGGATGTCGACGAGGGCGTCGAGAAGGCGAAGCGTGGGTTCAGCGCTGCATTCAGCTTCGCCAAGAAGGGTCTGAGCAAGGGTGCGGAGATCGCTGGGAAGGGCATCGACGCCGCCCGCGAGACCATCGACGAGAGGAGGAGCCAGCAGACCCAGCAGCAGCCAGCGGCTCCGCCGGCTGAGGGTCAGAGGGTCTGCCCCAACTGCGGTGAGGCCGTGACCGGGTCAGGCAAGTTCTGTAACCACTGCGGGCAGAGGCTGGAGTAGGCCCCTCTTCATCCTCTATATTTTTCTCTGGTAGTAGTACAGGGTCTGCAGGACCAGGTACTGTGTGCCTGCCGTTATTATGGTTGAGAACTGCTCCAGGTAGAAGAGTATCAGGTTCAGGCCCAGGAGGTAGCCGAGAAGCCCCACAGACCCAACCTCTGTGGCCCACCTCTCCCGCCTCAGCGCCATGAGCGCCGCGGCCGCGACGAGGGTGGCGCCCATCACGCTGTCGGCTATGACGTAGCCGACGGCCCACCCGCCGCTGAAATGGAAAGACGGGGGCAGATCAGACGCCAGCCTGGACAGGAAGGCGTCCATCTCTGGCGTGCTCGACGCTGCCTCCATGAAGGCTAGAAACCTGCTCATGCTGGGGAGCCCGAGCAGGAACAGGCCGGCCACCAGGAACGCTTTAACCTTCCTAGCCGTGACGTAGCGCCCCTCAACGACCTTGATCCGCCCAATGATCCTGTCGAACAGGTTGGGGTTCTCGGCCGCCATTTCCAGGGCGTCCGTCTCCACGAAGTGTGTAAGCTCCTCTGCGAGCCTCACCATGTTGAGGTTGCTGGTCTTCTCCTTTATCCGCGACAGCCTGCTACACAGGTCCCGGTGCTCTTCTCTCCCAAGGTCGTGGTCCAGCACCTCGCTCAGTGTCTCCAGCACCGCGTAGAACTCGGCCCTGGCGTCCAGCGGGAACTCCCTGCTGACGCGCAGGTAGAGGAGTACTGTGAGGAGGAAGCACGCGTAGATTATGGGGGCGGCCGCGGGGAAGAAGTAGTCGTTAGCCTGCGTGATGAACTTGCCCACCTCGTCTATGAAAAGGCCGACACCGACCCCGGAGATCATGGCGCTCCACGTGTAGGCCCACCTGTTGGCGTATAGGAGGGGCAGCACGCTGGAGGTGTATAGGAGGACGCCTCCGTAGAGCACGTGGGCTATGTGTAGTGACTCGTTGCCTAGCTGCGGGTACCCTGTGAGCTCCAGCAGCAGCCTGGTCAGGGTGACGCTGGCAGCGAAGCTCAGTATGTTGAGCCTCAGGTACCTGTCAGCCCCCTTCCTCCGCACCGGCTTCCATATACGGCTCACTAGACGACTCATGGGTAGATGTATCGCTAGCGTTACCTTAATCTGTTTTGACTAGCGGAGGGGTGCGGAGAGGGACTCTACTTCCTCTTGACCCTGTCCACGTCGATGAGGACCACTATGCAGGCGTTCGACACTACGACTCCGTGGGTTTTGGCCTCCAAGGTTGTCTCCTCTGTGGGGAACTCCAGGCCTCCCTTGACCACCGTGATCCTCCTCTTGCCCTCGGGCAGGATGCTCAGAACGGCCTCGCCGTCCACCTTCTCAGGGTGGGGGGCCGACACCGTCACGTCCACCATGAGGGCATCCTCCAGCTCGCTGAACTTGTCGAACTTGAACAGGCCGCCCAGGCCCACCATGCTGCTGTGGCTTATGGCGTCCTTAACGGCCCTCTGAGCCGCCTTGGTCTCGTCCATGCCGTGGAGGTCGACGCCGGTGCCCACCTCCAACAGGTACCTTCTGTAATCCATCACGATCAGAGGACTCGTAGGGGTGCCCGGTTAAAACCTGTTCCATCCGGGATACAGTTAAAAGTGCGTGTTGGGTGTCTTTCTGGAAACGTCAGGACGTATTGGGTGAGCTAAGGTATGGATGGATCAATATCTGCCGACAAGATCAGGGAGTTCCTGAGGGAGGACATGGGCTGCGGAGACATCACCTCCACCGCCCTCATACCTGAAGGCCAGAGGGCTACTGCGCGCCTCTACTACAGGGAGCCCGGGGTAGCCTCGGGGCTCGAGGAGGCCGCCCTGGTCTTCCAGGTCCTGGGCTGTGAGGCTAGGCAGCTCGTCCCTGATGGTTCGAGGGTTGAGGCCAGGCAGGTTCTCCTGGAGGTGGAGGGCCCGGCGAGAGCCCTGCTGGCGGGTGAACGCACGGCCCTGAACATCGTGTGCAGGATGGCCGGGATAGCGTCCCAGACGGCGGAGGCTGTGAGGAGAGCCGCGTCCACGAACCCGGGCGTCAGGGTGGCCGCCACACGTAAGACAGCCCCAGGGCTCAGGGACCTGGACAAGAAGGCGGTGGTGCACGGCGGAGGCGACCCCCACAGGTTCAGGCTCGACGACTGCGTGCTCATCAAGGACAACCACCTGGAGCTGGTCCCCTCCATCACGGAGGCCGTTGAGAGGGCTAGGAGACTGGTGAGCTTCACCAAGAAGATCGAGGTGGAGGTAAGGACCCCGGCCGAGGCTGAGGAGGCTGCGCGAGCAGGGGCCGAGATCATCATGTTTGACAACATGCCGCCCAAGGCGATCAAGGCAGCTCTGAAGATCCTCGGCGAACATGGGCTGAGAGAAGGCCACGTGTTCGAGGCGTCAGGTGGAGTCACTCTGGACAACGTCGCCGATTACGCGACCTCAGGCGTGGACGTGATCAGCCTGGGCTCCCTGACCCACAGCGTCAGGAGCCTGGATGTTAAGCTGGAGATAGAGATGATCTGATGGAGCTCAATGAGCTGCAGAGACGTATCCTGAGGCTGAAGGAGGAGAAGAACGCCGTCCTCCTAGTCCACAACTACCAGGTGCCCGAGATACAGGTGATCGCCGACCACCTGGGGGACAGCCTGGAGCTGTGCATCGAGGCCCAGAAGGCGGAGGACGCCGACATGATCGTGTTCTGCGGGGTGGACTTCATGGCGGAGACGGCGGCTGTTCTGAACCCGGATAAGAAGGTGGTCATCCCCAGCCAGAAGGCGTGCTGCCCCATGGCGGCCATGCTCCCCATGGGCAGGCTCTTAGAAGCCAAGAGGAAGCACCCGGGCGCACCCGTGGTTCTCTATGTGAACACGCTGGCCGAGGCCAAGGCGGAGGCCACGGTCACATGCACCTCCGCCAACGCGGACAGGATCGTGCGCAAACTGAACGCTGACGAGGTCATCTTCGGCCCAGACAGGAACCTCGCGTACTTCGTAAGCAAACGCGTCCCAGGCGTAGAGATCATTCCAGTGCCCGAGGACGGCCACTGCAACGTCCACAGGTTCATAGGCGACGGAGACGAGGCCATGGAGCTGAAGAAGCGTTACCCCGGCTCCGAGGTGTGGGCTCACCCCGAGTGCGAGCCCGCGTTCCAGGAGAGGGCGGACTACGTTCTGAGCACCGGGGGCATGGTTAAGCAGGCACACGAGTCCAGCGCCGAGGTGTTCATAGTGGGCACCGAGGTGGGGCTGATTGATAGGCTCGCCCGCGAGAACCCGGGGAAGACGTTCCTGCCGGCTAAGAGGTTCGCGGAGTGCGGGGCCATGAAGAGGATAACCTTGGAGAACCTTTATGCGGCGCTCGTGAACGAGGAGCCCGTGGTCACGGTGCCCGAGGGGATAGCGTCAAGGGCCCGCCTGGCGATTGAGCGTATGCTTGAGATGAGCTAACTCCCCTCGAGCCACATCTCTTCTAGCAGCTTCAGGCTCCTGTACGCCGACTCCCGTGGCCTTATCTCCAAGGTGAAGCACACGTCGCTGTCCCGGTACCTGTTGATGTACTTGGCGACGTCCAAGCTTCCGCGGCCCAGGGCGTCATGGTACATTCCGCCGGGCTTCCTGTCGTGGAGGTGAACCTCCCGCACGAGGTCATGGTGCCTCCGGTAGAATGCCTCCACTCTCACAGGGTCACCTTTCTCAGGCTCCTGCGCCTTAGGGGCGTCAAGCGTTAAAAATAGGGGGATACTTCCCAGCAGCTCCTCAAGTGTTTCCTCAACGAACGGGGTGAGGGGGTCGTTCTCTACGCAGACCTTGATGGCTCCAGCCTCGTTGACGATCCTGCCGATGTTCTCCATGAGGGCCTGCCTGTAGAACTCACAGTACGTAGTATGGTACGTTCCTTCTCGTCCATCTGACGCGAATCTCCGGGGTTCAGTTGGGTGGATAGTGAACCTTTCTGCTCCAAGGTCTTTAGCGAACTCTAGGCAGAGCCTCATCCTCTCAATTATCGCTCCTCTGACCTCCAGGTACGCTGTTATGAGGCTCAGGTTATCAGCGGGT
>DASWLJ010000224.1:0-5402 GCA_036396185.1 Bathyarchaeia archaeon
TATGGGTTTGAATGTGCCCGCGCTCGCCCTCTCCATCAGCTTGTGGCAGGTGAGGCTGTTGATGACAACGACGAGCACAGTGACGTAGATGAGGAGTGTCAGCGCCATCCCCATGTCCCTATAGAAGTAGGCTGAGCGCGCGAGGAGGAACCCGATGCCCCCCGACGCAGGGGAGACTATCTGCCCCTTGTACTCGATGTACTCGGCAGCGATCATGAAGAACCAGCCGTCGCTCCACGCCAGGTTGGCCCCCGCCACCACCGCTGGCGCTATCGATGGGAGGATCACGTGCCTCGTGTACTTCCAGCCCGTGACGCCGAAGCTCCTGGACGCCTCTATGACGTTGGCTGGTATCGCCCTCACGGCGGCCACGACGCCGAAGAACACGGCCCAGGCCATGGACGTGAAGAGGAGGACTATGACCGAGACCTCGACGCCGAAGGTACCCCAAGTGAAGAGGAAGCCGATGACCAGGGGGAAGTAGCCGAGGATGGGTATAGACTGGAGGAGGTCCACCACAGGCGTCACCACGTAGCTGGCCAGCCTGTTAGTCGCCGCCAGGATGCCGAAGCTGACGCCCCACGCGACGCTGAGGACCAGCGTCAGGGTTATCCTGGCCACGGTGCTCAGCGTGAACACCGGGAGGCTCCTCATCTCAGCGTACGGCGAGTAAGCCCCGATCAGCAGCGCGAGGACACAGATAAGGGTAAGACCGGCTGCAGCCTTGATTACGTAGCCCCTCACACCCGGACACCTCCATCAAGTCCTCATGAGCAGCGCGACATAGGTGCGGTTTAAAGATTCCTTAAACTTGTTATCTGCCCTGATCACGCGCTTAAAAAGGCCGGTAAGTAACCATAAGAGCCACGTTCCCCGAAGCGTGGGCTAGGCTGAGCTGAACCTGACCCGGTCCCCGACCCTGACGCTCGGCTCATCCAGATTCGGAGCCTTGACCACTATCCCCATGTGGTTGGGCATGTGGGTCTCATCGAACCCGGCCAGCGCCCCCAGGGGCTCGCCGTTCACCGTCACCCTGTCCCCCGCCACGATGAGGCCCGACCTGTTCACCTCGAAGAAGGCGACGGCCCGAACACGGTCCGCACTCCCACCGGGGGACGCGTCCTCGTCCGTGACCATGAGCTCATGAATCTCCTGGAGCCGCACGGCCCTGCTCTTGGTCTCGATGAGCTTCAGGCCCCTGTCCTCGAAGCTTATGTGGAGGAGGGCGACGACCTCGCCCTCCACGGGGCGCCTGTCACCGTAGACGCTGGACGTTATCCGCCTGAAATCGTAGGGGGCTGACATCACGGCTTCACGTTTATGCCGATGCGCTTCTCAGGCTCACGCATGCCCACGTCCATGTACCAGTGGGTGGACTCGCGGTCCTCACGGGTCGAGGCGCTCGCCGTTTTGCCCTTGGAGTCCATGGCGAGGCAGTTCATGCCGCCGAAGCTCTTCAGCGCGTGTATGTCCTTCATGGCGCGGAAGCATGCCTCCCTTAGACTCAGGCTGTCCTCCATGTAGTGGATTATGGTGCGGGCAGTGCTGTTCCTGATGGCCAGCTCCCCGCGGCCTGTGCACGCCGCGGCCCCGAACCTGTTGTCGCAGTAGTTGCCCGCGCCGATGACGGGGCTGTCTCCGAGGCGGCCCGGGAACTTGAGGGCCGTGCCGCTTGTGCTGACGGCCGAGGCTATATCCCCATTCTCGTCCATGGCCTGGATGTTGACGGTGCCGTGGTGCTTGTCGGCGAGTCTGTCGTACCACTCCCGGAGGTTCTGGCTGCGGGCGTAGGTGACCACCCACTCCTGGCTCTGGTCGATGCCCTCGTGCTCGAAGGCGTCCTTCACGAAGGCCGCATACACCTTCCTGCTCGTCTCGGTCTCCAGGCTGCCCTCCTCGCAGCCCATAACCCGGCCGAATAGCTCTGCCCCCTCCCCAACCAGCATCACGTGGGGCGCCTCCTCCAGAACCTTCCTCGCGACGCTTATGGGGTGGATGAACCCCTTGAGGGCCCCCACGGCGCCCGTCCTCAGGGTCCTGCCGCACATCAGTGAGGCGTCCATCTCCTGGACACCCAGGATGTTGGGTATCCCACTCATGCCCACGGATGTGTCGTCCGGGTTGCTCTCCACGAGCCTGGTGGCGGCCTCCACGGCGTCCAGGGCCGAGCCCCCTGCCTTCAGCACGTCGACCCCCGCGTACAGGAACGTGCCGGCGTTCTGTGTGCCTATTATGAACGGTTTAACCATGACCGGTCTCAATGAAGATGGGTTACAACCGTTACTTAAGACATGCCCAGGGCCTTGAGCCGCGGGATTTAATATGATGCTGTGCGTGGATATGTATCTGACATGAGCGGACTACCACCAGGGGAGCACGTCATCAAGGACACGGGCATGCTCCCGGTATCATGGACCAAGGGGTCCTTCAGCAACGTGAACGGCAAGCTGATCCTCACCAACGCGAGGCTCATCTTCACGGCGGGCCACTTCCAGGACATCATATCGGCTGTCCGTGGAGCCCACAAGGACAGGGTGGAGATACCCCTCAACACCATAGTGAACGTGGAGAAGGGCTTCATGGCGACCATCACCGTCCACGCCGGCGAAAAGTACACATTCAGGGGCATGGGCGACGCCAACGGCTGGGTGGACGCCATAAACCAGGCCAGACTCCAGAGCCACGCCACCAGCTTCGCACCGGCCCCCCAAAGGATGCCTCCGCCACCGCCACAGCAGGCAGCCGCGGGCAACAGGTTCTGCGGCCAGTGCGGGGCACCCATAGTCCCCGGTAACAAGTTCTGCGGCCAGTGCGGGGCACCCGTACAATAACAATATTTTTCCCGGGCAACAGTCCCCTTCTTAGTGCCATGGAAGAGGACATGACCATACCTCACGCCATATTCATGAACAGGAACCTCATCGCCATACTGATAGACAGCCTGGTGGAGGAGGGGGTGATAACCCCCGAGGTGAGGGACAGGATAATCAAGGAGGCGGTGGCCAGCCTGGCGCCCCAGCAGGGCGAGGTCCGCGTCACGGGCACCGACGTGTTCATCAGGGACGTATTCACGAAGGGCAGGGAGATGGGTTACACCCAGGCGGCGCCGGCGGCCCCAGCGTGCCCCAGCTGCGGCGCCCTGGCCGACCCGAGCCAGAGGTTCTGCAAGGAGTGCGGCGGGAAGCTGAGGTAAACGCATATTACCCCGAGTCCTTAAACAACAACCAGCGTAGACACCTGATCCGAGGGAGCCTCCCCTGGTCGCGAACCTGCCCATAGTAGCCAAGCTGAAGTGGAACGAGGTCACCATGACCCGCAACCCGGAGGAGCGCCTCCGCCTCATGGGGGAGTTCCTGGGCCTCGTCCCCAAGCACAAGGGCACAGAGAAGCTGTGCAGCCAGGTCAGGCGCCAGATGGCCCAGATCAGGGACGAGCAGGAGAAGCAGAAGAGGCAGCAGCAGGCCAGGAAGGGCTCGACCCCCAGCATCTACGTGCAGAAGGCGGGGGCCGCCCAGATCGCGGTCATAGGCCCACCCAACGCGGGCCGAAGCAGCCTCCTCAGGGCCGTGACCAACAGCTCGGTGGAGGTGACGGACTGGCCCTTCGGCACCACGGTGCCGACGCCCGGGATGCTACCCTACCTGGACATCCAGTTCCAGCTTGTGGAGATTCCGCCCATAGTGGAGGGGAGCAGCGAGGGACGCGCCGAGGGCTTCATGAACCTAAGCTCCACCAGGAACGCCGACGGGATAATCATAGTCGTGGACCTCTCAGACGACCCGTCCGGCAACTACCTGATGGTGGCGGAGGAGTTGGATAACGCTAGGATACTCACAGCGGAGCCGCCCGGCGAGGTGGAGATCGAGAAGCGAGGCCACGGCAGGGACATACAGTTCGTCTGGGAGGGCGAGCTGGACGGCTGCACCAGCGAGGAGGTGGTGGCCCTCCTGGGCGAGTACAAGATCAAGTCGGCGCTTCTGCGGATCAGGGGCAGGGTGACGCTGGACGTTGTGGAGGGCGCCATCTTCGGCAACGCCGTGTACAGGCCGACGCTGGTACTGGCCAACAAGGCGGACCTGGGCTACGTTCAAGGCACCGTGGATCAGCTTAGGCAGGCGGCGGTGCCCCTCCAGGTGGGGGTGTGCAGCTTCCAGAAGACAAGGGGACTGCAGGAGGCGCTGGGGAAGAAGCTCTTCGAGCTCCTCGGCATCGTGAGGATATACACCAAGGAGCCGGGCATGGAGCCAGCCAAGGAGCCCGTCGTCGCCAGGGGCTCAGTCACCGTGGGCGAGTTGGCCAGGATGATCCACAACGACTTCTACGAGAGGTTCAAGTACGCACGCATATGGGGTCCGTCGGCCAAGTTCGATAACGAGAAGGTGGGCCTGGACAGGGAGCTCAAGGACGGCACCGTCGTCCAGCTCTACACATAGCACTGGTTTTTAATACGGCCCAGCGTACGAGCTGACCCAGGAGAGGGGCGGCGCCCGGAGGCTCACCCTCAAGGAGAGGAACTTCTAGCCCCCTCAACCTTTTTCACGTAGACCCGTACTCATGGTTATGGCGTCACAGAGCAGAGGCTACAGCCCCTCGGTAACGGACCTCGTATCCCTGGAGTACCCGGAGGAGGCGAAGAGCAGCCCGAGCGGAGGCAGGGTTGCCTTCAGGGTCAGGACCACCAACTGGCGCGACAACAGGTACGAGCACCTATTGTTTGTTCACGACATGAACTCGGGCGAGAGAACCCAGATCACGAGAACCGGCGACGTGTCTCAGGTGGAGTGGATGGGAGACGACAGCCTCCTCGTCCTCTGGGACAGGGGCGAGAAGCCACAGGTGTGGCTCTTCGAGGGCCTGGCCGGCGAGCCCCTGCAGCTGACGGACGTGGAGACGGGCGTCGAGGCGTTCAAGCCCACGGTGAAGGGTGTCCTGTACTCGGCGGAGCACCCCGAGAAGAGCAAGCGGAAGCACGTGCGAGACACCTACGGGAACGTGGCCCACTTCGAGGAGGAGGACAGCGCATCGTCCCTCTGGTACGTGAGCGTCCCCCGGCTCAAGGAGTACAACGTGAAGGTGAGGGGCCTCACCGAGGAGGAGGCGAAGAAGGCTCCCAAGCCGGTCCTGGAGGTGTCAAGGCTCCTGGGGCGACCCATGAAGGTCGTGGACTTCATTCCGACGAGCGATGGCTGCGTAGTAAACTGTAGAGCCAGGGACCCCCTCGTCTACTGGGACAGGGTGAGCAGCTACAAGTTGGTGGTGGACTACGAGTCAGCGGCGTACCTGGTGGCCGGTGGCGATGATTGGTACGGGAGGGCCGTGGAGCTGCAGCTGCCCAAGGTGAGCAGCGTCGTTGCTGTGAGCCCGGACGAGTCCAGCATCCTGGTCAGCCACCGGGAGCGGGA
>DASWLJ010000225.1:0-4426 GCA_036396185.1 Bathyarchaeia archaeon
AGGCTGACCGTGCACAGCCTCAGCTGGTCGAGGGCGCCCCTCACGCTGGCCGCCTCCCTGTGGCCCTCCAGGTCCACGAAGAAGATGTACTGCCACGGCCTCCCCGGCTGGGGCCTGGACTCAATCTTGGTCATGTTGACACCCACCTCGGCCAGGACGTTGAGGGCCCTCGCCAGCGCCCCGGGCTCGTGCCTTGTAATGAAGGCCACGCTGGTCTTGTCGTTCCCCGTGGGCGGCGAGTCCCCACGCCCCACCACCAGGAACCTAGTGTAGTTCTCCCTGTGCGTCTCTATGCCCTCTGCCAGCACGGCCATCCCGTGGTGCTCGGCGGCCCTCCTGCTAGCCACGGCCGCGGCTTCCATGAGGCTCCTCTCCTTGATCATCCTGGCGCTGCCCGCCGTGTCGTGGGTGGCCACCAGCTCGGCGCCGAGCCCCTCAAGGTAGGCGCGGCTCTGGCCCAGGGCCTGGGGGTGGCTGTACACGACCCTCACGTCCCCCAGCTCCACGCCCGGGTTGGCCACCAGGCAGTGCCTCACCCGGAGGATGGTCTCCCCCTGGGCGCTGAGGCTCCTCTCGTACAGGAGGTCGAAGGTCCTGAGGACGCTGCCCTCGATGGTGTTCTCCACGGGCACCAGCCCCACCTCGGCCCCGCCGCCCTCGACGGCGTCGAACACCGAGTCCAGGTACGGGCAGGGCACCGGCTCCGCGGCTGCCCCCCAACGGGCCACGACAGCCTCCTCGCTGTAGGCCCCCCTCTCACCCTGGAACGCAACCCTCATGCCGCTGCCTCCTCGGCCTCCGCGCAGAGCCGGATGACCTCCCTGATAACTCTCTCCACCCCAAGGGGGTCGAGCCCCCGGCCCTCGGCCAGGGCCCGAGCCCGCCCGACGACGGCCTCCTCCCTGGCCGGGTCCCTGACCCGCCTCCCGTGCCTCCTCTTCACGCGCCCCACCTCCAGGGCCGCGTCAACCCGCCTCCTCAGGAGCCCCACGAGCTCCGCGTTCAAGTCGTCTATCACGCGCCTCTGCACCTCAACCTCCTCCTCGTAGCTCAACCCTCTCACCTTCACCTCTTCACCGCCCCGGCCATCAGTGCGTGGTCCAGCAGCACCATGGCCACCGTGTTCTCCACCACGGGCACCGCCCTCGGCACGATGCAGGGGTCGTGCCTCCCCCCAACCTCCAGGGTCGCCTCCTCCATGGTGCGGAGGTCCACGGTCCCCTGGGGCACCCCTATGCTCGGCGTGGGCCTGAACGTGGCCCTCACCACAACGGGCATCCCGCTGGACATCCCGCCGTTGATGCCGCCCGAGTGGTTCGACAGGGTCACCACCCTGCCGCCCCTCACCGAGTAGGAGTCGTTGGCCTCGGAGCCCTTCATGGAGGCGAACTCGGTGCCGGCCCCGAACTCCACGGCCTTCACGGCCGGCACCGAGAACAGGGCTTTGGATAGGTCCCCCTCCAGGGTGTCGAAGACGGGCTCGCCCAGGCCTGGGGGCACGTTGAGGGCCAGGCACTCCACGGACCCGCCGAGGCTGTCCCCCGCCCTCCGCGCCTCCTCCACGGCCTTCAGCATCTTCGCGGCCGTCTCAGTGTGGGGGCACCGCACCGGGTTGGACTCGGTCTGGGCCAGGGCCTCCTCCGGCGTCACGCCCGGGGCCGTGAAGTTGCCTATGTTCTTGGTGTACGCCACGACCCTGACGCCTAGGGGCTCCAGCAGCTGCCTGGCCAGTGCCCCCGCCATGACGTGGCAGGCGGTGATGCGCCCCGAGAACCTGCCGCCGCCCCTGTGGTCCCCGTGGCCACCGTACTTCACATGCGCCGTGTAGTCGGCATGGCCGGGGCGGGGCCTCCAACGCGTCTCGTCGTAGGCCGAGGAGTCCACGTCCCTGTTCCTGATCACCATGCATATGGGGGCACCCGTGGTGCGGCCCCCGTGGACCCCGCTGAGGAGCTCTACCCTGTCCTCCTCGTTCCGTGTCGTGGTCGCGGCGCTCTGCCCAGGCCTCCTCCTGTCCAGCTCGGCCTGTATCCGGTCCAGGTCCAGCGCGTGGCCCGGGGGGCACCCGTCCACGACGACTCCCACGACCTTCCCGTGGCTCTCGCCGAAGCTGGTGACCCTGTAGACGCTGCCTATCGTGTTACCCATGCATGCTCACGTCCCTACCCCTAATTTCGCCATGTCCTCCCAGAAGCCCGGATAGGACTTGGATACGCACCCCGCGTCCCTGATCACCGTGGGGCCCTCGGCTACAGTGGCCAGCGCCGCGAAGGCCATGGCGATCCTGTGGTCGCCCTGGGGGTCCACCTCGGCCCCCTTCAGGCCCCCTCCCCTGATGAGGAGCCTCTCCCCCTCCAGCCTGAGGTCTGCCCCCATCCGCCCGAGCCCCTGCATCATCGCTTGGAGGCGGTCAGACTCCTTCAGCTTGAGCCTCCTCAGCCCGGAGAGGCTGCTTACGCCCCTGGCCGCGGTCGCCAGGGCCGACACGATGGGGAACAGGTCGGGGCAGTCGCTGAGGTCCACGCTCGTCGCTGATAGGCTCGACTCGGCGGCCCTCGCGCCGTCGCCCCCGACGCGGAGCTCCGCCCCCATGTCCTCGAGGACGCCCAGGATCGCCCTGTCCGCCTGGCTGCTCTGAGGGTTCAGGCCCTTCACCTCCACGTCGCCGCCCAGGGCCCCAGCCGCGAGCAGGGGGGCGGCCGACGACCAGTCGCCCTCCACCTCCACGTCCGCGGGCCTGTACCCCGCCGGGGGGGCCGTGAAGCGGCCCATGTCCGCCGAGGCCTGGGCCTCGACGCCGTGGAGCCTCATGGCGTCCATGGTCATCCTGACATAGGGCTTGGACTCCAGGGGCGTCGTGACCTCGATCTCTGTCTTCCTCTCGGCGAGGGGCGCGACCATCAGGAGGGCCGACACGAACTGGGAGCTCACATCCCCGCGGACGGTGGCCGAGCCTCCCGGTACGCGCCCCTCTCCGCGGACCGTGACGGGCGGGTAGCCTCCCGCGCTCTCGGCGTCCACGTGGAGCTGCCTCAGCGCGTCTATGAGGAGGCCGACCGGCCTCCTGCTCAGAGACGGCCCACCGGTCAGGGTGGTTGGCCCAACGATTGTCCCGCACACCGGCGTCAGGAGCCGCAGTGTCGTGCCCGACTCTCGGCAGTCGAGGTCTCCCCCCGGGGGCGGGTCACCGCCTGCCGCTATCCTGATGGCGCCGCGGGTTCTCTGGGCTTCCGCGCCCATCCTCGCCAGCGACTCGAGCGTGGCCTCGGTGTCGTCGCAGATGAGGGGACGCCTTATGGTGCTGGCCCCCTCGGAGAGGGCGCCGAGTATGAGGTGCCTGTGGGTCGCGCTCTTGGATGGCGGGGCCCGTACCGTCCCCCTGGGCTCCGCCCCGCCCGGCACCGTCAAGCGGCCCACGTCGCCGCCTCCTCCAGTATCCTCTCCGAGACCTGCTCGGGCGTCAACTCATCCGTGTCCACGACCAGGTCCGCTACGCTCGTGTAGACGGGCGTCCTCGCCCTCAGGAGGCCGGCCACCCTCTCCGCCCTGTCGCCGACGTTGAGGAGGGGCCTTGAGCCGCCGCCCGTCCGCTTGAGAATCGACTCCTGGCTCGCCCTGAGGTAGACCAGCCTCGACGAGGCCGCCATCGCCGCTACGTTGCCGGGGTTCAGGGCCCAGCCGCCCCCGCACGAGACGACCTGCCTGTCCCCGGCGGCCAGTCTAGCGGTCAGCTCCGCCTCCATCCCTCTGAAGTCCGCCTCCCCGTGCCTCTCGAAGATCGTGTCCACGCTGAGCCCGGCAGCCCTCTCGATCTCCTCGTCCATGTCCACGAAGGCGTAGCCCATGCGCCCCGCCACCATCCTGCCGACCGTGGTCTTCCCGGCCCCCATGAAGCCGATGAGCACTACGTTCATCGGTGGGCCTCCAGCTCGGCGAGCACGGCCTTCCTCATGACCTCCGCAGGGGCCTCCCGGCCCGTCCAGAGCCTGAAGGCCTCGGCCCCCTGGTAGACGAGCATGGGCACGCCGCTCATGGTCCTCGCCCCCGCCGCCTCGGCGTCCCGCAGCAGCCGGGTCTTGACGGGGTTGTAGACCAGGTCGAACACCAGGAGGCCGCCGTGCAGGAGCCGGGGCTCGACGGGGCTTTCGCAGGTGTCCGGGTGCATGCCCACGGGGGTCGAGTTGACCAATATGTCGGCGCCCCCCAAGTCGATCTTGCCGAGCCCGCCCCACGTGACCTCGGCTCCGCCCCTGGTCTTCTCCGCGAGTAGCCTTGCCTTCAGCGGGTCACGGTTAAGGATCACCAGCGACTCGGCCTCGCGTGACAGGTAGTGCGCGAGGGCCATGGCCGCGCCCCCGGCCCCCAGCAGCACGACCCGCGCGCCCCCCAGCGACCCGTACGCCTCACTCAGAGCCCTCTCGGCTCC
>DASWLJ010000226.1:0-2673 GCA_036396185.1 Bathyarchaeia archaeon
TAAGGCCCCAGGCACCGTCCGCCATGGCCTCCGCCACGAGCTTCTTCATCTTATTCAGCTCGGCATCCGTGGGCTCCCTGTTCTCGTATTCCATCACATCCTGCCTCACCGTGCCGTGGCCCACCAGGGGCGCGATGTTCAGGGACGCGCCCCCGTCCATCTCGTCCATGTACTCTGCCATGGTGCCCCACGTGATGTGGAAGTCGTCCGGGACGCTGCTCCTCCCGTACTTCTCCCTGTACTCCCTGACGGAGTCGTTCACGGGCGCCGCGCTACTACCGCAGTTACCCACCACCTCCGTTGTGACGCCCTGGCGGATCTTGCTCAGGCCCCTCCTGTCTATCAGGATGGGTACGTCGCTGTGACTATGTATGTCTATGAAGCCCGGCGCGACGATCATGCCCTTCGCGTTGATGATCTTCTTGGCGTTCATCCCCTTCAGGTTCCCCACGGTAGTTACAGTACCTTCCTCGACGCCGACATCGGCGCGGAACCAGGGATTGCCCGTACCGTCCATCACGCGGCCGTTTCTGATGACGATGTCTAGACTCAAACCGTTCTCCTCAGAGGTATGAGGGCGCCGAGGATTTAGATTTTAAGACCGGGTTTTCCTTAGCACCCTGCCGGGGATGGCTCCCGTGTGCTCCCCGTTCTCCACAACGGGGACGCCGTTCACTATGACGTATGGAATCCCAGACGGGTACCTGTGAGGCTCCGTGTAGGTGGCCTCGTCGTTGACTGTGTCCGGGTCGAAGACCACCAGGTCTGCCCTGAATCCCTCCCTCACTAGTCCTCTGTCGGGGAGCCCCAGCCGCTGGGCGTTGGCGCCGCTCATCTTCCTAACAGCCTCGGGGAGGCTCAGCACGCCCTCCCTGACGTACTTCCCCAGGACCCGCGGGAACGTGCCGTAGAACCTGGGGTGAACCATGCTGCGCCCGAAGACACCCCCGAACGACACTGCTCTGCCGTCGCTTCCCACGGTTCCCAGGGGGCTCCTCATGACGCGGACCACGTCCTCCTCCACCATCTCGTGGAGGACGATCATGACCTGGGCGCCCTCTTTGACCAGCAGGTCGCACACGGAGTCCAGAGGCTCACTGCCCTCCCGGGAAGCTATCTCCTGAATGCTCTGACCCTCGTACCCGGGGCTTTTCGTGGCCTGGACAACCACCAGGCGGCTCCAGTCCTCCATCTCCTCTGTGGGCTCAGCCCTGATCCTGTCCCTTACCTTCGGGTCCTTCAGGCGCTCCAGGAGCCTATCGGCTCCCCCCTCCTGGACCCATCGGGGTAGGATGGATGTTAAACCTGTGCTGGAGGCCGTGTAGGGGTACTGGTCGAAAGTGACGTCCACGCCCTCCGACCGCACCTCCTCCACCATCCTGAGGGTGTCAGCCGTCTTACCCCAGTTCTTTGAGCCGCACGCCTTGAAGTGGGACACCTGAACGCTGGCCCCGGCCCTCCGCCCGATCTCTACGGCCTCCCGGACGGCCTCTATGAGGGTATCCCCCTCACCCCGTATGTGGGTGCTGTACAGGCCGCCGTACTCGGCGGCGACCCCTGCCAGGGCGACCAGCTCATCTGTGCCTGCGTACACGCTGGGCGGGTAGATGAGGCCGGTGCTCAGGCCCCAGGCCCCCGCCTCCATGGACTCCCTCAGGAGCCTCACCATCTCGGCCATCTCCCCATCTGTGGGCTCCCGGTCCTCGTTCCCGACGGCGTTCTGCCGCAGGGTGCCGTGGCCCACCAGCGTTGCCACGTTGAAGGCCACTCCGATTCGCTCGACGAGCCCCATGTAGTCGGCCATGGTCTCCCATGTGTAGACCTGGTCGTCGCCCATCATGGCTGTCATGTACCTGCGCCTGTACTCCTGCAGCTCCTCGCTCATGGGGGCAGCACTGTTGCCGCAGTTGCCGATGACCTCGGTGGTGACGCCCTGCCGAACCTTGCTCTCGGCCCGGGGCTCACGGAGGATCGTGTAGTCGCTGTGGCTGTGGATGTCTATGAAGCCCGGGGCGACCACCATCCCCCGAGCGTCTATGACCCTGTCCGCCCTGCGTTTCGCGCCCCCGATGGCGGCGATGGTGTCTCCTCTTATCCAAAGGTCTCCCCTGTACCAGGGGTTCCCCGTCCCGTCTATGATGCGCCCGTTCACTATGGCCAGGTCGTAGACCAGTCTCGCCGCCTCCAGCCGCCTCTTCCTCAACCCATGCAGGGGCGGGGAACCTAAATATGCTTCCACCCGAAGATTCATTCGGGTCTTAGGGGTGCCCGAGAAGTACGGATACGTCAGGTACGCGTGGTGGGAGGACGTGGACCTGGAGGCCGTGGCTCGCGAACTGGGGGAGAGGTTCACGGTGCGGCGGCTGGACACCCCGGGCGTCACGCCCTACGAGATATCCATCTACCAGAACACCAGGCAGGAGGTGCTGGTCAAGGCTGACACCCTGAAGGCGTACATAAGCAGGTTCAGGGCCACCATGTTCCAGAGGGAGCCCGCCCCCTTCACGGGCAGGGACCTGGAGCTCAGGGCGAGGCTCATGGAGCTCTACCCCAGGGACAGGCCGTCGCCGGCGCCCTGGTTGATAAGCCACGAGACGCCCTTCGACGTAGCCGAAAAAGAGGGATAGCCTAAACCTTTCTCAGGAACTTGAGCCGCTTGTTCCTGGTCGAGGA
>DASWLJ010000227.1:0-11055 GCA_036396185.1 Bathyarchaeia archaeon
CTCAAGCCTGTACCCCGGCAGCTGTATCTCCAGGGGGTCCCTGCTGGGCTGCTCACGCGCCCGCCTGAACCACTTATCGAACTCGGGCGTGCCCGGCTCACCGTTCACGTACCAGCCGGGCTCCGCGTTGGGGACGCTGTAGACGCGGGCGTTCCTGAACATGAGGGCTATGGTGAGGGCTATACCCGTGGCAGTGTCCGTGGTGCTGGTGATGTCTATGAGGGCCTCCTCCCCCGCCTCCCTCGCCTGGTTCATTATCCCGTAGACCGTGCGGAAGACGCTGCGCTGATCCACGGGGTTATAAGGCACCATTATGGGGTCAAGTATCTCCAGCTTCTCCCGCAGCTCATCGGCGTTCACCTTGCTCATGTAGGCGAACAGGTTGCTGCCCGCCTCAGCCCCGATGTCACTGTAGAGTAGGTACAGCTTGGTGATCCCGTGAACCTTGCTCCAGTACCTGATGCCGTCGAAGGCGCGACGGTAGTGTTGTCCCACGAGGCAGACTATGATGGTCAAACGGGTCACCTAGATGATTGCGTCATTCCCTGATTAACCAGTGGCGCGTAGAATATATAAAAATTGGTGAATGGAGCCGGGTCCACGACTATCATTCCTTTGAATTGGGACAATCTCAGGTGCGCCGACGTTATCGTGACCATTCATCCACTCAGACTTACAGGTATTAGAAGCCAAACAATTACCAATATATAGAACGATCGTGGATAGTGTATTCATCTAACTGTAGTGTACTCCATCGGAGACGCACACTATAAAGGTTGCAAGAAAAATGAAGGTCACTGTATACTCTTTACCCGACTGCCCCAAATGCGACAAGCTCAAGGAGTACCTAAAGAAGAGGGGGATCGACTTCGACGCCCGCTGGTTCGACACCGAGGCGCAGACCGAGTTCATAATGATGAACATGTTCGGCAACCCGCCCATCATCACGGCGGGCTCCGCCGTGAGGCCCTCCGAGGAGATGTTCGAGGGCTACACCCTGAGGGAGGACAAGGTCGCGGAGGTACTGGAGAATGGCTAAGCTCAGGGACCTACCCCCATACCAGCGCAGGATAGAGGAGTTCTTCACCGAGAACATGTACATGGGGATGCCCATGGTCCACACCACGGACGGGTACCTGGTGCCTTGGGAGAAGACCAGGATCACCGACATGCTGGAGCTGGAGACTACGCTGGCGGAGAAGATGTTCGACATCCCCGCCATCAGCGAGTCCACAGCCGAGAAGATCGCTGACGAGGTGGAGCGGCGCATCAAGCTGACGAAGCCCAGGTTCGTCTCGGGGCCCATGGTGAGGGAGATAACCAACAACATCCTCCTGGAGTGGAGCCACGAGGTGCCCGAGTTCGGCATCTACAGGAACCTATTGACGAGGGTCGGGGCCCCAGTCTACGACGCGTACCAGATCGACACGGGGGGCGGCTTCGAGTCCAAGGAGAACGCCAACCTCCAGCCCAACCCCGAGACGGTGCACAAGAAGAAGGCGGACATGCTCAGCAAGGAGCAGTACCTGCTCCTCATGGACCCGAAGCTGGCCACGGCCCACCACCAGGGCGACATCCACATACACACCCTGGAGTACTTCGGCAGCCGCCCCTTCTGCCAGGACTGGGACCTCCGCTACTTCCTCTACTACGGGCTGATCCCGGACGGCAGCGGCTTCAGGAGCAGCGTCGCGGGCCCGGCTAAGCAGCCCGAGGTGGCCATACTGCATAGCGTCAAGGTGCTGGCGGCGGGCCAGACCAACTTCAGCGGCGGCCAGGGCTTCATGTACTACACCCTGTTCCTGGCCCCGTTCATGCGGGGGCTGCCCTACAAGGAGGTGAAGCAGCTGGCCCAGATGATGTTCTACGAGCTGACGCAGACCTACGTGACCAGGGGCGGCCAGCTGGTGTTCAGCAACATCCAGCTCCCCATGGGGGTCCCCAAGATATGGCGGGACGTGCCCGTGGTGATGCAGGGCAGAATAGGGCCCGACACCTACGGCGACTACGAGGACGAGGTGCAGATGTTCTTCCGCGCCATCAACGAGGTGGCCCTGGAGGGAGACTACTGGGGCAAGCCGTTCAACTTCCCCAAGAACGAGAACTACGTGTCCCCCGAGTTCTTCAAGCCCGAGTACGACGACCTGTGGCTCCTCGTGCACGAGGCGGTGAGCAAGTTCGGGGCACCCTACTTCGACAACATGCTGCCAGCGTACCGCGGCTACGGCAACGGCATAAGCTGCTACCAGTGCTGCGCCTACCAGTTCGCGAATACGCCGGAGACGGACCCCAAGTTCTACGAGAAGCTGTACTTCCAGGACGGCCAGCACTTCAGCATGGGGGGCTGGCAGGTGGTGAGCATCAACATGCCCAGGCTCGCGTACCGCGCCAACGGCGACTACGATAAGCTGCTGGAGGCGGCCAAGGAGAACATGAGGCTGGCCATGGGCGTCTTCGACGCCAAGCGGAAGTGGATGGACAAGACCATAGGCGGCGGCATGGTGCCCTTCGCCACCCAGACGCCCAGGGACCCCAGGACAGGCAAGAAGGGGCCCCCAGCCGTGGACTTCAGCGAGCTTGTGAACGTCATCGGCGTCGTGGGCATCAACGAGATGGTGCAGCACTTCACGGGCGGCCAGCTCCACGAGACCGACGACGCTGTGCGCCTAGCAGTCAAGCTTCTCCTGGACATGGAGAAGTTCAGGAAGGGCCTGGAGATGAGGAGCGGCTGGAAGGTGATGCTGGCCAGGACACCGGCCGAGTCCACGGCCCAGACCTTCGCCGTCGCCGACCTGCTCCACCCAGAGTACAGGACCATGGCCAGGGGCATGATCAAGGGCGACCTCAGCAGCATAGACGGCGTCCCAAGCAAGCGCGACCTCCCCATATACTACACCAACGGCACACACACCTACGTCGGCGCCAAGGTGCCCCTGGGGAAACGGATCGACATAGAGCACAAGTTCTTCCCCATCCTCAGCGGAGGCAACATATTCCACGCCTGGATCGGCGAGAGCGCCTCGGACCCGGAGGCCCTGTACAAGCTGACGCAGCGCATCTGCCGCAACAGCCAGATAGGGTACTTCGCTTATACGAAGGACCTGACAGTGTGCAGCGCCTGCGCCAGCACCAACGCCGGGATGCTGAAAAGCTGCCCCACCTGCGGCAGCGAGAACGTGCGGTACTGGAGCAGGATCACGGGGTACTACACGGACGTGACGGGGTGGAACGAGGGCAAGCGCCAGGAGCTCATGGACAGGTACAGGGTAACCGTCTAATACAAAATTTCTTTTATACGCTTCTGAAAGATATTACTCGTGCCTAAACCCGCCAAGGAGGTCTTCATCAGCATAGAGCTAGGGGCACACGTCTCCTCATTAGAGATTAATCACAAACATCGCAGATGGATAAATAAAATGGCAGAGAACCTGCTCCAGAACATCCGTCGGCGAACGAATAAGACAGAACCAGATACCTAGACACTAAATAGAAAAATATAACATATCTAACCTCTACCGCTACGCTCACCCGGAAGGCTATCGGTCAACCTACACCTTGGTCGAGTTCAGTGGGTACGGCATCTGCCCGGTGATACTCGACCTTATGTCTCACAAGGAATACGATAGAATTTTCGGGTACGTCTAAGTAATTTTTATAACAGACTCCACGAGAGCCCTTAGCTTATCATTGCTCACCCCAGTGTAGACGATGGCTCCGTCCTCGTCGTAGATGATCTTGTCGGACGCCTCAAGGTAGTCAAGCACCCGTTTATAGGTCTGGTACTGGACCTTCCTGGGCAGGCTCCTCCACAGCTGCATACGGGTCGGGTAGTCCTCCGCGTCGATGATGGCCTTCTCAATCATCAGTATTGTGTCCAGTTGGGGCTCGTGCAGAACCTTCATCACATTCCAACAAAACACACAATTATATAAACTTATACAATTAATGAACTTGTCCCAGCATCTCTAACTGACTAAACGGATATATATTACGATTGATATCTATTGTAATACGTGATGCTCTGTGACTGAGGCCATAAGCCTCCGCCTACCGGAGGACACCGTCAAAAAGCTGAACGAGCTATCCGATCGGGAAGGAAAGGACAGGTCAGCCCTAATCAGGGAGCTCCTGGACAAAGGCATCAAGGAAAAGAACCTTGAAAACGCCCTTGAGCTATACCGCCAGGGAGATGCGACAGGGTGGAGGGCGGCCCAACTCGCAGGGGTCTCCCTCTGGAGCTTCTACAGGTTCTTGGAGGAGAGGGGCGTCCTCCTCCAGTACTCCGAGGCCGACCTTGAACGCGACCTTGAAGCCCTCAGAGAGGATTAGACATGCCGGTGGTCTCCGACAGCAGCCCCCTCATCTGGCTCGCCAAGGCAGGCAGGATCAGGCTACTACAAGAACTATTTGAGGAAGTTCTTGTTCCCTCTGAGGTCTACAACGAGGTCGTGTCTGAGGGGCTCAAGGCGGGGTTCAGCGACGCCCTCGCCGTGGAGGAGGCCGTGAAAGAAGGCTGGATGAAGGTCGTGAGCCTCGCGGCTAACGACGAGGAGACGTCCAGCCGTATCAGTGTGGGCGCCAAGGAGATACACCTAGGCGAAGCCCAAGCAATAGCCTTCGCTAGAAGCACGGGGGAGACGCTGCTCATGGACGAGTCGAGCGGTAGAACCTTAGCTGAGGCACTGGGTGTCAGAGTCAGGGGAACCCTCTTCGTGGTCTTGAGGTCTCTGAGACGAGGGCACTTGAGTAAACGGGAGGCCAAGGACATGATCTCGGGAATGGTTTCCAAAGGGTTCAGATTAGAGCCGAGGCTACTCACCAAGGTTCTGGAAGAAATCGAAAGGTTCCAGAGCTAGTTGAAACCTGTTTCTTAGTTTACATAAGAACATATGAATCCCATAGTCAGCCTGAGGGGCTACGCGGCTGCGCCGCGGGCCGCCCAGCATCCGCGTGGGGGATGACGCCCAAGGAGTACATGGACGTCGCCAACGACGAGGTCATGGTCATCGCCCAGATAGAGACCATGGAGGCCGTGAACAACGTAGACAAAATCGTCAAGGTGGAGGGCGTAGACGCCACATTCATCGGGCCCAGCGACCTCTCAGCCAGCATGGGGTACAGGGGCCAGTTCTGGCACCCAGAGGTTGTGAAGGCCATGGACAGGGTGCTGAAGGCGTGCAAGGCGTCCAAGGTCGCCCCAGGCATAGCCTTTGGGAAGAACGCGGAGCACTGCCGCGAGCTGATTGACAAAGGCTACAGGTTCATAGGCGTCGGCTCGGACACGGGCTTCATGGCCTCCGGGATCGCGGAGACCCTCAAGCGGGTCAAAGCCTAACCCCTTAAAACCCTTGCTCGTCAACCGAGGAGCAGGCGGTCACCCAAGGTTGATGTCCACGCCGCGGCGTCCCTAACACCATATACTATGTTGGAAATGGCTTTTAGCTTAACTGTATAAAAAGAGCCAATAAAAGCATGGGAATGTGACTCACACGGTCTCCCTTATTCCTAGGGTGCTGAGCCTCTCAACGCTCCTGATGCCTCTGAGCCTCTCCTTGGGGGAGAAGATCATCGAGCCCGCCTCCAACGTATACTCTTCGACGCCCACCGTGAACACCCCCCTGCCTTCTATCACGTAGAAGACGGCGTCATAGGCTTCAGGGTGGGGCGGTATCTCCTGGCCCGCGTCCAAGCACACCAGGGCCAAGTTGAAGCTCCCTGCGTCCAGCAGTTTCTTCATGGAGACCTTTTTGGAGTTGTACTCGATCAAGTCGCGCACATTCATTACAGGGTTCGTCACTTCGCTACACCTGGTTACATCCCTACACGTTCCTTCATCTGTCTGAGCCGCTCCTCTGAGAGGTAGTATCTACCGTTGTGCTCAAGGAACAGGCCCGGCTGGCCCAGCCCCGCCTGCATGGCCCTGAACTGGGGCGGAAGCCCCAGCTCCTCAGGGGTCTTTGAGGTCTCAGGAGAGACGGCCCCGGCCCTCAGGAAGGCCTGGGCCATCTCCATCATCCGCCCCGGGTTGGGTCCACCCATTCCCATCGAGCCCCCGCCCATCTGCGGCCTCGCGGGGGCGGGCTCGTCGATGAACCTCTCGAACTTCGGTCCGCCGTTGGTTCCCTTGAACTGGCTCATGTAGAGGCGGTAGTAGAAGCCCTTGGCGGCCAGCAGCTCCTCGTGGGTGCCCCTTTCGACGATCTCGCCGTGGTTGATGACCAGCACCGTGTCCGCGTTCCTGATGGTGCTGAGCCTGTGGGCGATGACGAAGCTGGTGCGCCCCTCCATGAGCCTCTTGAGGGCCTCCTGAATCTGGACCTCGGTCCTGGTGTCCACGCTGCTCGTGGCCTCGTCAAGTATGAGTATGCTGGGATCAGCCACGATGGCGCGGGCTATGCTGAGGAGCTGCCTCTGGCCCTGGCTCAGGTTGCTGCCCCGCTCGCTGAGCTCAGTCTCGTAGCCCTGGGGAAGACGCCTTACGAACCCGTCCGCGTTGGCCAGCCTCGCCGCCTCCACGACCTCCTCGTCCGAGGCGTCCAGACGGCCATACCTGATGTTATCCATCACCGAGCCGCTGAACAGGAACACGTCCTGAAGGACCGCGCCCAGCTGCCTGCGCAGGTCGTCCTTCCTGTACGTCCTAATGTCGCGGCCGTCGATGCTGATGCTGCCACCCTGGATGTCGTAGAACCTAGACAGGATGTTGACCATCGTAGTCTTGCCCGCGCCCGTGGGCCCCACGATGGCTATCCTCTGCCCGGGCTCCGCCTCGAAGCTCATGTCCTTGATTACCTGAACCCCGGGCACGTAGCTGAAGTCCACGTCTCTGAACCCCACTTCTCCCCTGAACCGGTCCACGGCCAGGGCGTCAGGGGCGTCCTCCACCTCCGGCTCGGTGTCCAGTACCTCGAAGACGCGCTCCGCCCCCGCCAGCGCCGACTGTATGTTGTTGTACAAACTCGCAAAGTTACGGAGGGGATCACCGAACCTGCGGCTGTAGGTTATGAAGACGCTTATAGTGCCTATGGTCGCCAGGCCCTGGAGCGCCATCCAGCTACCCACCCCCGCGACGATGGCTATGTTGGCGTTGCTCAGTATCCCCATGAGTGGCGGCAGCAGCATGGCCAGGGTCTCCGCTCGGGTCCCCACGGCCCTCACCTCGGAGTTGGCCGCGTTGAACTTCCTGTTGGCAGATTCCTGCTGCCCGAAGGCGATGACGGCCCTCTGCCCCGTTATGGTCTCCTGCATGACGCCGTTGAGGCGCCCCATGTTCTGCTGGAGGGCCCTGAAGCTGCTCCTCGCCCTCTTGCCCACCACGGCGGTGAAGACGATCATAACGGGGAAAACCAGCAGACTCGCCAGGGCCAGCCAAACGTTGAGGACGAACATAGCCACCATCACGCCGACGATGATGAGGGCGCTTCGGGTCAGCTCCGCCACGCTTTGGCCGAGGACGGCCCCTATGGCGTCGATGTCGTTGGTGAGCCTGCTCATCAGGTCCCCGGACTGGGTCCTGTCGAAGAAGCTGAGGCTCAGGGTTTGGACGTGCTCGAAGAGGTCCCTCCTCATGTTCTTCAGGCTCCTCTGGCTCGCAGCGGCCATCACCCAGCCCGTGACCATTTCCGCTGCGGCCGCAAGAACGTACACGCCGGCTAACGTCAGGCTTACCCTGACCAGCCCATCCCAGTCCCCCGGAATGATGTACCGGTCTATGGCCACGCCTATGAGGTAGGGGCCAGCCAGGTTCAGCAGCGTGCCTATGGTCGTGAAGGCGACGGCCAGGGCTATGTGGCCCCTGTATGCGCCAATGTACCCCAGGAGCCGTCTAAGCGCTCCCCTCGGGTCCTTGGCCTTCTCCACGGTGCCCATCATGCCGGGTCCGTGGGCCATCATCCTCGGCTGCTCCCTCGGCTTGTCCTGCTGATCTCTGTTGCTCATTGCGCCACGCCTCCTCCGAGCTGGCTGTCATAGATATCACGGTATATAGGGCTCGTCTCCATCAACGTGGCGTGGTCACCCTCGGCCGCTATCCTGCCGTTCTCCAGGACCAGTATCTTGTCGGCTTTTAGCACGGTGCTGATCCTCTGGGCTATGACGAAGCTAGTGCTGTCCCTCATGAGCCTCCTAAGGGCCTCCTCGATCCTTGTCTCGGTCTCCACGTCCACCGCGCTGGTACTGTCGTCCAGTACGAGAATCCTGGGCTTCACAAGAATGGCCCGGGCTATGGCTATACGCTGCTTCTGGCCGCCGCTGAGGTTCACGCCCCTCTGGCCCACCATGGTGTCGTACCCGTCGGGGAACCCCATGATGAAATCGTGAGCCTGAGCCGCCTTGGCAGCCTCCACCACCTCCTCCTCGGAGGCGTCCTGGCGGCCATACCTTATGTTGTCTCGGATGGTGCCGCTGAAGAGAATGGACTCCTGCAGGCTTATGCCTACGCAGCTGCGCAGGCTCTCGATGGTTACGTCCCTCACATCCACGTCGTCTATCGTCACATCTCCACTGGTGGCGTCGTAGAACCGGGGGATCAGGTTGACCAGGGTGCTCTTACCTGAGCCCGTGGCTCCTAAAATGGCTACGGTCGTCCCGGGCTCTGCCGCGAAGCTGATGTCGTTGAGTACGGGGTCGCCGCCGCCGTTACCATAGGTGAAGCTCACGCCCTCGAAGACCACCCGGCCCCTCACATTATCCAGTCTCAAGGCATCAGGCCTCGCCTTCACCTCAGGCACCTCGTCCAGAACCTTGTTGATCCTCGTGGCGGAAGCCTCCGCCGCCGATATCTGGCCCGCCATGGGCCCCAGCATGATGACGCTGAACATGGCGCTGGACATGTAGTTGATGAAGGCCATGATCTGGCCCACGCTGGCCACGTCCGTGTACACCTGGATGCCGCCGTAGTAGAGCACCGCGACTGTCCCCAGGTTGAGCAGAGCCATGATGAAGGGCATGAACACGCTGAGGAGCCTATGAACCTTCAGTGAGGTTCCGTAGAGCTCCTCGTTGGCCCCCTCGAAGCGCCTAGCCTCGTGGTCCATCCTCACGAAGGCCTTCACCACGCGGATGCCCGTGAGGTTCTCCTGCATCACCTGGTTCAGGTAGTCCATCCGCTCCTGCACCTTGGTGAAGAGGGGCTGAGCGGTCCTCACGAAGGCCGTTACCAGCACGAGGGTCACGGGCAGGAGCACCGCCATTATCAATGAGAGCCGTGGATTCGTGACCCACATGAGGGCTATGCTGCCTATGAATGTGAGAGGCATCCTGGTGAACATGCGCAGGCTCATGGTGATGGTGAGCCTAACCTGGTTCAGGTCGCTGGTGAGGCGGGTCAGGAGCTGTCCCGTCGTGAAGTTGTCGAGGTTCCCGAAGCTGAAGGTCTGTATCTTCCTGAACAGGGCCTCCCTCAGGTCCGCCTCGAAGCCCCTGGACGCCCTTATCGCCAGGATCGTGTTGCCTGTCATGAAGAGGGCGCTGAGCAGGCTGGCCCCCATCATGAGGAGACTCGTCCTAAGGATCACATCCGTATCGCGTTTCGCCACGCCCTCATCTATGATCACCTGAACCAGCCGCGGTATGGAGAGCTCAGCAGCCACGACCAGCCCCAACAAGATGACGGCGAGGACAGCCTCCCTGGCATAGGGCCTCATGTACCCGAATGAGCGCCTAAGACCACTCAACCCACGTCAGCCCCCAAAGTCTCAAGGCTGCTCCGAACCGCGTCCAGTATCCTGATGAGTTCAGCCTTCTTCTCCGAGCTGGCAGCGGCTACAGCGTACATTTCCTCGAAGGCGTCCAGCAGCGCGGAGAAGCTCCCGTAGAGGTCCTCGGGAAGGTCCCTGTGCAGCCTCCAGTACATCTTCCTGATGGTCCTCTGCCGCCTCTTCATCTGTTCGTCATGCGTCACCATATCGGAGAGCTCCGCCCGCCCCGCATCGGTGAGCCTATACCTCTTAAGGCTCGGGTCCTCGTCCGGGCTCTGCTCCACCAAGCCCTCCTCCTGAAGCTGGGCGAGTAGAGGATAGACGCTGCCCGGGCTCGGCCTGTAGTCAGTGTACTCGAAAATCTGGTCCATAATCTCGCTCCCCGACATGGGCCCATGCTTAAGCAACTGGATGGCCAAGTGGCGCAGGAAGCCCCTGGGCACTCCTATACGTCTATGCTGTCTGCAATATTCTCTCAAGTCGTATCACTTTCGATATCGTTATCGATATTCAATAGGTTCCTTATTAATAAATATTCCCCAGTTACATTCGGCGCAAGATAACGATAAATAGGGTTTTTATTGCATCATTCCGCTCAGCTAATTGATGGTTATGAGTGAGCAGTTGAGGAAGAGGTGGGACGAGTTCCACAGGAACGCCGTGAAGGCGCTGGACAGGCTCGACGAGGGCTCCGAGGACTGGTTCAAGGAGTTCGAGAAGGCGGAGCAGACGGCGGCCGGCCTCGTCATGGAAGTCAACAAGGAGGTGGACAGGTCAGGCAAAGGAGCCAGGAAGCTGTGGAAGGAGCAGCTTGAAAAGGCCATGGACGTCCGGGAGGAGGCCCGGAAGCGCCTCGAGGAGCGCATGGAGGCCCTGAGGCGCTCTGAGGAGCACCTGAAGAAGGCGCTGGATGAGCTTAAATGAGCCGGGCTGAGTTTTTTACCGTTTTTTTCTGAACGTCGACATTCATCCAAGGCGGGCTAGGGGTTTCATACATCACCTGCCCCGAATATCATCGAAGCGAGCTGGGTGGGGGTTCTCAGCCTGTCCACGGCCGTCAGGCTGACTCCCCTCTCCTCTGCCTCGTTCTCCAGGGTTCTCCTGCAGCTGCCCTCCAGGTGGCACTCGCGGCAGTTGCCCTCGTAGAGGTACCATACCTTGACGCCGTTGGCCTTGCTGAAGCTGACGAACACTGGCAGCCGGTGGGCGGGGCTGTATGCATCCATGATTCCTTCCACCAGGTTCACTGTGCGTGGCTCCAGGTGGGTAGCGTCCGCTGCCTCCATGAACGCCTGCTCCACCTTCTGGTCTATGATTCGGTACGCCTTGTTGATGGCCTGGCGGCTGACGCCCATCA
>DASWLJ010000228.1:0-5461 GCA_036396185.1 Bathyarchaeia archaeon
GCGTCGGGAATCCCGTGCATGAAGCCGCTTGGCGTGAACCCCACGCCAACGGCCAGCACCACGTCAGCCTTCTTCAGGAACCTCTCAGCGGGCTCACCCCGCACGCCGAGACTCAGCTCATGGTCTTCGGGGAACGCGCTCTTCGCCTTCAATGTGGTCAGCACGGGCAGCTGGGCCAGCTCGGCGAAGGCCTTCAGCTCGGAGCAAGCGTCCGCCGAGAATACCCCCTGCCCCGCGAAGAGCAGGGGGCTCTTCGCCGCCCTCACTGCCTTCACAGCCTTCTCCACGTCGCCGGGGTCGCCCATGGAGCGCCATCCCTGCACAGGCTTGTACGGGTATGCATCCGTGTCGTAATCTCCAAGGACGCGGGGAACCTGCAGCATCACGGGGCTCGGGCGCCCCGTCCTCAGGTGCGTGTAGGCGCGCCTCACGTACTCTGGGACCCTCTCGGCCCTGTTTATGTAGCCACTCCACTTGGTCACGCTCCTGAACCCGTCCTCGATGCTGAACCTCTCTCTGCCCTTGGCCTCAGGGGGGACGCCCTCAGTCAGGCACAGCAGGGGCACGCTGTCCTCGTAGGCCTGCGCCAGAGCGCCGTAGGCCATCTGGGCGCCCGCCGCGTTGACGCCGCCCATGAAGGTGCAGACGCCGAAGTCCCTGCCGTCCATGACCCTGCTGTAGCCGTCGGCGACGGCCACCGCGTACCTCTCGTCCCTGACCATGAAGAGCCGGATGCCCCCCTCCTCGCCTATGGCGTTGTTTATATGGCAGGTGGGGAACGTGCTCACGAGGCCGACGCCCTCCTCCTTGAGGAGGCGGACCAGCCCCCTGGTAGCCTCAACCTTCAAGACGCTTCACGGATCGTAGACTGCGCCGGGAGTAGAAAAAAGGTGCGGGGCTAGACGACGCCCTCCTTCCTCAGGGCCTCCACCTCGTCAGCCGTCAAACCTAGGATCTCCCCCAGCACCTTCACCGTGTGCTCCCCAAGGATGGGAGCCGGCTCCGTCAGGCTCCCCCGGGTCTCGCTGAACTTGATGGGGAACCCCGGCTCAGTGATCTCGCCCAGGGTCGGGTGGCTGACCTTGACGAACATCTCCCGGGCCTGGGCCTGGGGGCAGCCCTGGACCTGGTCGAGGTCGCGTACGGCGCCCACGGGCACGCCCGTCTCCGCGAGTATGTTCACCACCTCTTCGGTGGTCCTGCCCCTGACCCAGTCCCCCACCACGGCCTCCGTGAGCTCCTCGACGCCCAGCAGCCCCCTGAACCAGTCGGTGATGCGGCCTGCGGGGAGGCTGAACATGACGTACCCGTCCAAGGTCTGGTGGAGACCTGAGACGTTCACGTCGTTCAGCCGCAGGGCCTTCTGGAAGGTGGTGCCGGCCAGGTTCCAGAAGCTGAAGCTCTGCATACACGCGATCATGGCGTCCATCTGCGCCACATCCACGCGCTGACCCCTACCCGTCTCACTGCGGCTGATGAGGGCCGCCAGGATGCCTATGAGGCACGTGAACCCGGGGATAGTGTCAGCTATGGCGTCCGGAGCCTGCAGCGGGGGCCCAGCGGGGTCCACGGCCTCCTTCATGAGCCACATGTAACCACTGGTTGCCTGGGCTATGGGGTCGAAGCTGCGGCGGTCCACCCAGGGCCCCGTGTGGCCGAAGCCGCTGATGCTGGCGTAGATTATCCCCGGGTTAAGCTCCTTCAGGACATCCCACCCCAGGCTCAGCCTGTCCATGGTGCCCGGGCTGAAGTTCTCCACTACGACGTCGCTCTTCTTCACCAGCTCCGTGAATATCTCTCGGCCTCGGGGGTGTTTGAGGTCCAGGGTGACCCCCTTCTTGCCGCGGTTCAGGTACACGAAGTAGGGGCTCTGACCCTTGATGAGGGGCGGGAACATCCTGGTCATCTCGCCCCACTTGGGCTCTATCTTGATGACCTCCGCGCCCATGGCCGCCATGTACATTGTGCATATTGGGCCGGCGTGGGCGTGGGTGAGGTCGAGGACGCGTACGCCTTTGAGGGCGGTCATGGTGTATGGGTGCGGCTGCTTGTTTTTGAAGTTGGTTGCCCGCCGGTCCCGGTGGCTGGGTGTTCCACGGTTTCGGGGCCTGTGGTCCACTGGGGAAAGGTGCCCGGCGCCTACTTTCCGTGGATCTCTTTCACGGATTCGCTGTATGTGGTGGTCCTGATGAGTGGAACCGCCCTGATGTTTGTGTAAGGGGCGACGAGGGCCATCCTGTTGGCGAGCTGCTTGGGGTCGCTGATCTCGACGACGGTGACGCCTTTGCCTGTCTCATAGTAGTGAGGCGGTAGAACCTCCACGCCGTACTTCTCCTCATCCCCGCGCTCCATCCGGGCCCTGCGTGAGAACTCCTGGCGCTCCTGGGTGGGCATCTCCTTCTGCTCCCAGAACAGCAGGTACTTCATCTCACATCACCATCTCACGAGGCGCGGCGCCTCATAACACTAATGATTCTCTTCATAGGCTGAACTTGAAGTTGGGCATCCAAACCAGGAACAGGTACATCAGAGCCAAGCCCACCCCTATCAGCGAGGCCACCAATGCCAGCCCCTCCCCCAGTTTACCCATGGTTGAATCTGCCGAATGTCGGTAGATGAGGCTTTGGCCGTCCAAGCAGCGACACACAGGGTAGAGAGATGGGGCTGGACTGTGTTTCAATAAAGGAGTTGTAGAGTCTACATCTCCCTCAGCCGCTTGATGCGCTCCTCGATGGGCGGGTGGGTGCTGTAGATGGCGTCCAGGGCGGTGTGGGTGGGGTCGCTTATGAAGAGGTGGCTCACGGACTCGCTCACCTTCATGTCCCCACGGTTCAGCTTCCCTATCTTCTCCAAGGCGTCCGCCAAGCCGTCCGGGTAACGGGTCATCTCCGCCGCCGAGGCGTCGGCCAGGAACTCCCTGCGCCTGCTCACGGCCATCTGGACCAGGCGGCTGAGGATGGGGGCGAAGATGGCCAGGACGAAGCCCACCACTATGATGAGCAGCCTAACATCGCCGCCCCTGCCCCGCTCGCGCCTGTCGCCTCTGCCGCCGCCCCACCAGTAGCTCCGCAGGATCATGTGGCTGATGATGCCGATGAGGCCGACGAGGACGGCCACCAGGGTCATGAACTGGACGTCCCTGTTCCTGACGTGGCTCATCTCGTGGGCTATGACGCCCTCCAGCTCCTGCCTGTCGAGGGTCTTCATGAGGCCCGCGGTGACGCCGATGCTGGCGTGCTCAGGGTCCTTGCCCGTGGCGAAGGCGTTGAGCTCCTCGCTGGGCATGACGTAGACCTTGGGCTTGGGTATGCCCGCCGCTATGGCGAGGCCCTCCACGGTGTCGTTGAGGTAAGTGAACTGGGGGCCTTCGGCGGGGTAGGCGCCCACCGATGAGAGCACTACCCTGTCCCCGTATTGGTAGCCGCTCCATGTGTAGATGAAGACCATTATGACGGCTATGGGCACCATCACGTAGACGCTCGTCGGGTCCCAGATGTAGCTGACGCTGACTATAAGCGTGAAGAGGACAACGCTGACGACGACTGCTAAAATGAGGCTGTCCCGCCTGTTGCGGGACATCTCGTCCTGGAAGCTCCGGTGTTCCATGTTAGAACTTCACTTGGGGAACTACCCTCTGCTCCTCAGGTACCTCGAGGAAATCGTGCTTGCCGCGTCCGCCGGCGAACCAGATACCCGGGATAGTGGTTACGACGTTGTTGAAGTCCAGTACACTGCTGTTGTAGAACTGCCTGCTGTACGCGATCTTGTTCTCTATGCCCTCCAGCTGCTCCTGCAGTAGCTTGAAGTTCTCCTGGGCCTTCAGGTTCGGGTACGCCTCCGCAACGGCGAAGAGCCGTCCAAGGGCCTGGTTCAGCAGGCCGTCGGCAGCTACCCGCTCCTGCCTGGAGCCGCTCACCATGCCTGCGCGGGCCTGGGCGATCTTGTCGAATATCTCCCTCTCGTGGCTCGCGTAGCCCTTCACAGTCTCCACCAGGTTGGGCACCAGGTCGTACCGCTTCTTCAGCTGCACGTCTATCTGGGCCCAGGCCTCCTCGATCCTGTTCTCCAGGGTCCTTATCCTGTTGAAGTAGGTCACGTAGAGCAGCACGAGGGCCGCCACGATGACTATGACTCCTCCGACCAGTAGGTCAACCAATTCGTTGTCTCACCTTAAGGGTAGGGTTTGAACCTCACATTATAAACCTATTTCATAATTAAACCAAAATGGAGAAATGAGTCAATGCATCTGAGGGTTTTTACCTTGGCCTTGAGCCATCATCGCCCCCATCTGGGCGGCTGCCTCCACGAACTCTTCGAGGTCGCGTCTGGTCGTCCTGTGGTTGGTGATGCACACTCGGAGGGCCACCTTACCCCTAACCTTTGTTTCGGAGGCTGCGCCGGCGCCGCTGAACATCAGCCGCATGGAGAGCCCCTTGTTCAGCTCGTCCAGTGCGGCATCGGGGATGCCCCTACCCCTGTACCTGAAGCATACGGTGTTCAGGGGCACGGGGGCCATGAGCTCCAGCTCGGGCCGAGACTCCATCAGCGTCTTCATGTACACGGCCTGGTCCACGTTTTGCTTCACCAGGGCCGAGTACTTGCCGACGCCGTTCTCCTTCAACCCCATCCACACCTTGAGGGCGCGGAAGCTCCTGCTCAGCTCAAACCCGAAGTCCGCGAACTGGGGCGGCGTGTCCTTGCTCATGGAGAAGTAGTCGGGCCTATTGCTGAAGGTCTTCACCTGGTCGCTCTGCCGCTTGAACAGGACGCAGCCCACGTCGTAGGGCATGTACATCCACTTGTGGAGGTCGAAGGCCACGCTGTCCGCCCTCTCCAGGCCCTTGACCAAGTGTCTGAGCTCAGGCACGATGGCCGCCCACGCCCCGAAGGCGCCGTCCACATGCAGCCACAGGCCCTCTCGGCTGCACAGGTCGGCCAGGGCTTCAAGGTCGTCGAAGCTGCCCGTGTTGACGGTGCCCGCGTTGCCCACGACACAGAAGGGCTCAAGCCCTGTGGCCCTGTCCTCGCGTATCCGTTCCTCCAGTGCCTGGACATCGATCCTGTACTCAGAATCGACAGGTACCTTGCGCAGGTTGTCGCCGCCTATGCCCAGCATCTCAACCGCTTTCTCGATGCAGACGTGCATCTCCTCAGAGCCGTAGACGGTCATCCCGCGGCGGGCGCCGAGCCGCTTGGCCTCCTCGGCCTTGGAGTTCCTGGCGACCGTGAGGCCCAGGAGGTTGGCCATGGAGCCACCTGAGACCAGTATCCCGCCTGCCTCCATGGTGAACCCCAGGAGCCCCTTCATCCAGGCGGTCACCTGCATCTCAAGCATCGTGGAGGCGAGGGGGCCACCCACCATGTTCACGTTGAGGCCGGAGGCCAGCATGTCCGCGAGCATGCCTGAGGGGCTTCCGGTGCCCACGACGAAGCCCCAGAAACGGGGGTGCTTGTTGAAGTT
>DASWLJ010000229.1:0-9279 GCA_036396185.1 Bathyarchaeia archaeon
GAGCCAGGCGCCGGCGTCCTCGGCGACATCGATGATAGTCTTCATCTCGGTCTTGGAGAGGACAGCCCCCGTGGGGTTGTTGGGGTTGTCTAGGAAGATGATCCTCGTACCCTTGACCACCTTCTCTTTGAGCTCCTCCGCGTCGGGTCGCCACTCGCTCTCCTCCACCAGCTGGAACTCGGACACAGTGCAGCCTAGGGCTTCGGCGAAGCGGGTGGTCTGCTCGTACTGAGGGTTCTCGGTTACGTATCGGTCGCCCCGCTCCAGAAGCGTCAGGTTGAGGATGAGGTTCGCCTCGCTTGTCCCCGAGGTTATAAGGACGTTCTCAGCTTCGACGCCGTACCACTCGGCCACCAGCCCCTTGAACTCATCCGAGCCATCCGTCCTCCCGTACTTCATGGGCTGATCAAGTTTGAAGTCAGGGACCACATCTCTTAGTCTGAGCTTGGTTACTCCTCCGCCGCCCAGGTCGATCTCGGCTCGCTCCAGGAGCCACCTCTCAAGTCTGAAGGGTTTGATGCGCATAGGCTCCGCCCTGGCTCAAAGGGGGGCGTAGGCTCATTTAACGTTATCAAGCTCGAAGTAGACGATCATCCTCTGCTTCTTCTTGGTCTCAAGCCTCAGCGACCTGAGCCTCCCGATCTCGGCGGTGCTCTTGACGTGGGTGCCCATGCAGAAGGTGAGCGCGTAGCCGCCGATCTTGACCATCCTGAGCGTGTGGACGCCTAGGGGCATCTTCTCAAGGAAGCTCCGCTTCCTGGCGTCGTCCCCGACGTCAAGCTCTTCCCGGCTGGTGTAGTAGATGGTGACGGGCGCGTCTTCCTCTACTATGGAGTCGAACCTATCGTGCACCCGTCTGAGGGTCGCCTCGTCGATGGCGCTGGGCTGGAAGTCCAGCTGGCTGAAGCTGCTGAACACCTTGAGGCCGCTACCCTCGGCCTCGAAGAGGCCGGTGAGGAGGTGCTCGGCGCTGTGGAGCCTCATGTGGGTGAGCCGCCTGCCCCAGTCCACGGCCCCGTGGACCTTGGCGCCCTCGGGCAGGTCGCCATCAAGGTAGTGGAATGTCTGGTCGCCTCGCTTCATCGCCTTGAGGACCTTGAGGGTCTTCCCGCCTGCTTCGAGGGTTCCCGTGTCGCTGGGCTGGCCGCCGCCCTCAGGGTAGAAGGCTGTCGCGTCCAGCACGACGAACCTGGGGCCGCTCCGCACCACCACGGCGTCGAACTCCCTCAGGTAGCTGTCGTCCACGTACAGGGGCACACTGTCGCTCATATCGAACCATAGACTCCTTCGGTGGTCAATCAGCTTTTTGCTTGGGCTCCTTCAGGAAGGCCGCGAAGATGAGGAAGGCCACGGAGCTGGACGCCGCGGCCAGGTAGAAGGGGGCCTGGGGCGCCACGGTGTCCCAGAGGACGCCGCCTATCCACGAGCCGGGGAAGCTGAGGGCACCCGCGATGGTCGCGATTAGCCCCATCACCTTGCCCCTCTGGCGGGATGGCACTATGTCGGCCACCAGGGCCAGCCACGCGGAGCCTCCCTCCAGGCTGGTGACGGCTCCGCCGAAGCCCTCGCTGATGGCACCCACGACCCTGCTGGCAGCCAGCTGGAGGAGGCCGCCGGACAGGGGGAAGCCCAGGTACATGAGGGGCGTGAGTCCGAGGCTGACCATGATGCCGGGCTTGCGGCCGACCCTGTCGCTCCAGATGCTGCTGGGGACGGTGAGGGCCGTGGAGACGACGCCCACGCTGGTCATTATGAGGCCCCACTGGGTGTTGGTGAGGCCCACCACCTGGATGGCGTAGACGGCCAGGAACTGTGACGCCACCCTGAGGCCGATGCTGGCGAAGGCCGCCACGGCTATGAGCGTCCAGATGGGCTTGGGGACGGAGCGCACCTCCCTCAGGGCGTCCAGGCGGCTGGAGGCAGGCTCGGCCGAGTACTTGTCCTCCAGGAACCTCCAGCGGATGAGCACGTTGATCCACGCCACGACGACGGTGCAGGCTATGGCGACGCGTACGCCGCCGTAGACGCCCAGGGCGTCCGTTATGACGCCGCCTATGTAGGGGGTGAATATCATGGGCAGGAGGGTCATCAGCCTGAAGGTGCCGTACCCCATGGCGCGGTGCTCCACGCTGGTGCTCTCGGCGATGAGGGCGTCTATGGCCGGGATCATCATGTTGCTCATCTGGGTGATGAACATCCCGCATAGGACGAGCTGCCAGCTTCCCGTCAGCACATAGATGAGCGGTGACGTGGCGCGCAGAATGCTGCCCAGCACTATCATCTTCTTCCTGCCCAGCCTGTCGGTGAGTATGCCCCCGGGCAGCTGGAACGCGAGCTGGGCGATGGTCTCGACCATGAAGATGGTGCCGAGGAGGGTCTTGCTGGTGCCAAGCTCCAGGATGTAGAGGCTCCAGTAGGGCCACCAGAGGGACGCGGTGAGCATGAAGAGGCTCTGTGTGACCGTTATGACCATGAGGTTGCGGCTCTTCATCATGTCGCGTATGGTCCTGGTCACCGGCGCCATTGGCATCCCCCGTTATTCGTACCGTGCACCGATGCCCCAAATATAAACGATACGAAAGCTAGGCGAGCCGCCCGCAGTGGAAGGTCCAGTCCCCAGGGTACACTGTGGGCGTGTACCGGGTGTCGAAGATGACGGCCCTGTATGGCGCCTTCACCTTCTCCAGGGTTTTACCGCCCACGTCCCTCAGCTCACCCAGCACGGCCCCGGCCTCCACAACGTCGCCCAGCTCGCAGCTGTTGTGCATGACGCCGCCGTGCTTCGTCTTGGGCCAGGTGCTCTCCTGGGCGACGTGCTGGGGAAGCCCCTGGCCCACAGGCTCGCCCTGGACCATGCCGTAGGCGATCAATATGTTCGTGACGCCCTGAACGCCCACCCGAACCAGATCCTCCCAGAGCCTGCCTCCGCCCCCCAGCTCGGGGCCCAGGCACGGGATGCCCTCTAGCCCAGCCTGGACGCTGAGGCTGCCCATCATGTGGCTGGCGGTGCGGACGCCGCCCAGCACAGGGACGCCCTGCCCGAACAGAGTGTACAGCTTGCGCACCCGGTCGCCCACGATCCTGTCGGTCTCCTCGGTGCCCCTGGCGTGGAGGTACCTTGCCATGAAGGCGCGGCCCCCCTCATGGAGGTCCAGGACGACGTCGCTGCCCCTAACCACGTGGTCCCAGAGCTGGGCGGCGATGCGCTCCGTGAGGAGCCCCTTGTGGTTGCCGGGCCAGACCCGGTTCATGTTCAGGTTCTCGTAGCCGATGCCGGGGGGAGTGGCGCGCTCAGCAGAGTTGAATGCCAGGGGGTTGGAGACGGGGACGGTGATGAGGACTCCGGATAGGCCGCTGGGGTTCACGGCGTCCATGACGCGGTTGATGACCTCCATGCCGCTGTACTCGTCGCCGTGCTGCACCCCAAGCATGGTCAGGCGGGGCCCCTCCCTTACGCCCACGCAGGCGCGCACCGTCACCGCTATGGGGTCGCCGTTGGGGTAGCTGGCCACCTCCTGCTTGAAGGCCACCTTCTCCCCCTTGTCCACCCGCTTGCCAAATATGTCCAATGCAACCACATGGATGGGCGCGTTACTCGTTTAGGAACCTTTGGATGACCGGGAGCACACTGTCAACGTCCGTGAACTCCTTGTAGTGGCTCGACACCTCAAGGACCTCCAGCCTGACCCTGGCCTCCGCCATCTCGCCCCTGTACTTCTCAGCCTGGGCCACCGCGTCCGCGTTGCCCGAGCCGACGATGAGCAGGGCCGGGCACCTGAGGTCCCCGGGCCTCATCGGGGGCCAGTGGCTCAGCTGGGCCAGGATGTGCACCCACGAGGGAAGGTGGAAGTTCTCCACCCAGACCCGCTCCGTGGGTGTCAGGCTGCTGAAGTCCAGGACGCTGTGGTCCAGCTCCTCGGCGAGGACCTTGAACCTGCGCCGCATGGCGGGTAGTCGCTCGGCGAAGCCGCCGAACGCCGAGGCGCCGAACCCGCTGCCTATCATGACCAGTTTCTCCACGCGGTCCGACGCGGCAGCCAGGTGCTTGGCGACGTCGCCGCCGAAGCTGAACCCTATGACGGTGAACCTGTCCGCGGCGCAGGCGTCGGCTACGCGTAGCAGGTCGTCCATTATTATGTCTATGTAGTAATCGTCGGGTTTGGCTGGTTTGTCGCTCATACCGTTTCCCCTGATGTCCGGGGCGATAATCTTGTGGCCTGCCAGCCTCATCGGGTACCCTACTCGCCACCACGAGTCCTTGGTGTCCCCGCCCCCGTGGAGGAGCATGACGGCGGGGCCCTCGCCCTCGCACCTGTAGCTGATCCTGTACCCGTCCTTCGATTCGACGTATCCTGAGACCAAGGTAACAAATAATGCCTTCAGCGGAGTCATCAGTCTTTCTATAAGACTGATATTATAGTGGCTGTACAGAACGTGATTTATTTTTGGGTTGCTTTTAGCTAAATTTCTGGGGTCGAGCCCAGCCTACTGTTTGATGTATTTCTTTGAGTAGAACTGGATCTGGGGTATGATGGAGGAGATGAGCTTGTTCTCGGCCTTGTTCAGGTGCTCCTGGAGCGTCGTCCGGGGCACCCTGGCCCTCTCGGCCACCTTCCCGACGCTGACGCTGCGGGACGTCTGGTAGTAGCCGCTGTTGTAGGCGGCCACTATCGCGTCCACCTGCTTCTCCGTCAGCCGGCTCACCAGGCTGTTCAGCGTTATGAGCGTGTCGGAGACCATGCCGTTGAAGGGCGCCTTCTCCTCCACCTCCACCTGGAAGCCGCGGCCTTGGAGCCTGTCGAAGAGCTCCGCGAGGGCCTCGTGGCGGAATGCAGTGAGCCTGTAGTGCTCGTATCCGCCCTCGCAGTAGATGGGCATAAGGTTCAGTATATCCAGCTCCTGGATGTTGTCGTGGACCGTGGTCTCCCTGCTGTAGACGCAGTTCTGGGTGATCATCCTGATGTTACTGGCCACCTCGGTCTCGTCCAGGACGTTGTAGATGCCCCTGAACTCGGTTAGAGCCTCCTTAAACTCCCCCGGGTCGTCTGATACGATCTCGTGGATGTCATGGACGAAGTTGCACCAAGTCCACACCCTGAGGGACGGGTAACCTCTCGGTCAGCCTGTCCAGAGGGTTACCTATCCTGACCCTGATCTTGAGCTCGGTGGCCGGTATAATGATCACGGGAAAAATGGGTGGGTGAGGCTATTTTGCTTTCGCCAGGTTCCTCTTCATGTCCTCGGTGTTCAGGTTGTAGCCCTTCCAGAGTGCCTCCAGCTTGCCACAGGGGTAGTCGCCGCACTGGCTGCAAACCTTGACGCCCTGGCCCCGTGCGCAGTTGCGCACCGCGCAGCCTAGAGAGGCTTCCCGTTCATGATCGCCTGCCAGGCATGGGCTGTTTTCTCGGTGGGGAGCCAGGCGGTTGGGCCCTCCTTGGCTTTCTCCTCATCATAGGGTGCGTAGGTATGGGTATTGAGGTCTCCCAGGTATCCGTTCTCCAAGCTGAGCGGCCGGAGGGTTCCTTCAGGCTCATGGGGGAGTCGGAGAGGTATGACCTCGTCGAAGTATACCTCGGACATCTCCAGTGACCTGGCTACCTCGTGGACTGCGTTTGGTTCCACGGTGAGGACCCACCGGGCGTTGGCTCTGCGGTTCATGGAGAAGATGCCGTTTATTATGCCGTTGCGGAAGGGAGAGTCCCTCTCTCCTGCGAAGAGGATGCCGGGGACTTCGCGTGTGGCTTGTGGGGCTAGGGCGGTGAAGTAGATGCCGCCCTTGTTGAGGACGAACGTTATGGTGCGTTCTGGTTTCCAGCAGGCGAACTCGTAGTTGAACTGGCCACCTGCGGATATTCCCCAGAAAGCTAAGGGAGCATCATTTAGCTCTGGGTGGCCTGACTGCTCGGATAGTTCCGTGAGTGCGTCTAAGAGAGCCTGTCCGCTTCCCTCGTCGACCTTGCAGTACTCCTCGATGAACATGTTCTCGTGGGGCTTGTCGGTGATGTTGCAGCCGAGGAGGGCGAGGCCGTGGCGGAGAGCGAGGCCCTGCCAGTAGGATGCGTTGACATCGATGTTGCGGCTTTTGGTGAATTTTTTCCAGGAGGATTGCTTCACCCAGGGCCGTGAGTCGAAGTTGGAGCCGTGGACGGCCACGAGGACTCCTCTAAGAGTGTCTGGTTTATGGGGGAGCCATAGGCGGAACTCCGCTTTATCGTAGTTCTTACCGCGTGGGATCGTCACGTCGAATGTCTTTCCATTATCGTTATTTGAAGTTGACATTAAGGAGGATTTGGATGTTTTATTATAAAAGGTGCTAGTAATAGCCCTATAATCGCGCGCGCTAAGTGAATCGTGGTTGGTGTGGTCTCACTTCTCGTGGACGACGCGGCCGTCTATGATTGTCATGTCCACGGGTATGTCCTTGATGCGCTCAGGCGGCACCGTGAGGACGTCCTCGCCCAGCACCACCATGTCAGCCAGCTTACCCTCCTCTATGCTGCCCAGCCTGTCCTCGTCCAGCTGCTGATACGCCGAGTGAACCGTGTACAGCTTCAGCGCCTCCATGACCGTCACCCGCTGGCTCATGCCCAGGGGCTTACCCGACTTGGTCCGGCGGTTCACCAGCGCGTGTATGGCCATCAGCGGCGGGTAGGGGGCGCACGGGTGGTCGCTGTGGGCGGCGATCTTCACGCCGGCGTCCAGGAAGCTGCGGGCAGCGAACATGCGCTCCAGCCGCTTCTCCCCGAAGGCCGGGATGAGCTTGTCGCCGTGGTAGTAGGCGTAGGGCCCGAAGATGGTGGGCAGGATGCCCAGCTCCTTGATGCGGCGGACCAGCTCCGGCGTGATGACGGTGCAGTGGATGTCCCTGTTCCTAGGGTCCTTTCTCGGATATTTTCGTTGGGCCTCCTCCATGATGTCCAGGTACATGGCTATGGCGGCGTCCCCGTTGGCGTGGGCCGATATCCTGTAGCCCTCAGCATAGGCGTCCATGATGGTCTTCGTCGCTATCTCCCTGGTGGTAGCCATGACGCCGTAGAAGCCGGGCTTGTTCAGGTACTCCTCGGTGACGGCGGCGGTCCTCGCCGAGATGGCTCCGTCGAAGAAGAACTTGAGCCCCCGTATGGCCAACCAGTCGTCGCCGAGTCCCTGGCTGATGCCCACCTTGTTAAGCTCGGGGAACAGGTCGATGGCTACGTCCATGCGGACCCTGATGGGGAGGCCGCCGCCGTTCTTCACATCGAGGGCGGCCCTCATCTGGCTCCGCTCCACGGTGTCGTAGACGCACGTGAGGCCCGCAGAGGCGCATTCCGCCAGTATCTCCCTGGCCCCGTCCCTGGCCATCTCCCGTGTGGGCTGGGACGCGGACTCTGGCAGCACCATGTCGATGGCCTTCTCGTGGAGGCCGCCAGTCAGCTCGCCCTTCCCGTCCCTGTCGAACTTACCGCCAATGGGATCAGGCGTCTCCTTTGTTATCCCGGCCTGCCTGAAGGCGTAGCTGTTGGCCACGCTGAAGTGGCCGCCCACCGTTGAGAGTATGACTGGGTGCTCTGTACTTGCCTTGTCCAGCTCCCACCTGGTGGGGTGCCTCTTCTCAGCCAGCTTAGAATCGTCCTCCTGGTAGCCGTGGACCCAGCCCCCCTTGGGCGTCTTCTTCGCCCTCTCTCTGAGCCGTTCCACCAGGTCAGATATGCTGTGGACGCCGGCCTCCTCGCTGAGGTCCACGTAGAGCTTCCTGCCCGCCCCCACGGACATCATGTGGCAGTGGCTGTCGATGAGGCCCGGGACAACGGTGCGGCCCTTCAGGTCGATGACCCTGGTCTCGTCGCCCACGAGGGGCTTGACGTCCTTGGTCTTCCCCACCTTGACGAGCCTGCCGTGCTTCACGGCCACGGCCTCGGCGATGGACTCCTTAGAGTCCATGGTGACAATCTTACCGTTGATGAGCGCCAGGTCAGCCTTCATCACTAAAACCTCGACTATGGTACAGGCGCTCAGAGTACTAAACACTATAGGATTGAGCCAACGATTACACTGGCATCCCTGTTACGGCTACTCTGAGTAATGTTCATTACTGCGGCTCGTTCAGGTGTTCTTCGAGAGTCTTCTTGGTCAAGGTGACTATCAGGGTTGATCCTGAACTCAAAGAGCGTATGAAAAAGGTGGATGAGAACTGGTCCGCCTACCTGCGGGACGCGATAAGGCAACGCCTCGAAATGGAGGAGCGGAGGAACGCGGCAAGGAGACTTCTGAATGACATGAAGGCTAAGAAAAGGCGTGTCCCGCCAGGCTTCATTGTGAAGGTTCTGCGGGAAACAAGAGACGCCAAAGAAGGTAGCATCTCCCTAGCCTAAACATTATATGCTCAGCGAGCCGAGACACAGGCATGAGCAAAGTAGATTACGCTGAGATGGAGAAGAAGTACGTCTACGGGACCTGGACCAGCCAGAGCAAGTGGAGCCCCAGGGTCCTCGTCAACGGCGACGGGTGCTACGTCACCGACATCGACGGAAACAGGATACTGGACTTCAGCTCCCAGCTCATGTGCAGCAACATAGGCCACGGCAACAGGGCCGTCATCGACGCCATGACAGAGCAGGCAAAGCAGCTATGCTTCGCCTCCCCCAGCTTCGCCACTATACCGGCGGCGCTCCTGGGCAAGAAGCTGGCCGAGATAGCCCCCGGCGACCTCTGCAAGAGCTACCTGACCATCGGCGGAGCAGAGGCCAACGAGGCCGCCATCAAGATAGCCCGCATGTACACCAAGAAGTCCAAACTCATATCCAGGTACAGGTCCTACCATGGCGCCTCCTCCGGAGCCATAGCCCTCACGGGCGACCCCAGGAGCCAGCAGGCCGTCGGGATGCCCGGCGTGGTCCGCGCACCGGACTGCTACTGCTACAGGTGCCCCTTCGGCAAGACGTACCCGGGCTGCGGCATCACCTGCGTCGAGTACATAGACGAGATCATCAAGCTGGAGGGCCCTCACACGGTGGCGGGCGTCGTCGTGGAGCCCATAGTCGGGTCCAACGGGATACTGGTGCCGCCGGACGAGTACATGCCCAGGCTCAGGGAGATATGCGACGAGAACGAGGCGCTGCTCATCGACGACGAGGTGATGACGGGCTTCGGCCGCACCGGCAAGATGTTCTGCGTCGAGCACTGGGGCGTATCCCCCGACATCATGTCCATGGCCAAGGGCATCTCAGGCGCCTACCTGCCCGTCGGCGCAACCATGACCAGCAGGAAGATAGCCGAGTACTTCGACCAGCCCGAGAACAA
>DASWLJ010000230.1:0-2004 GCA_036396185.1 Bathyarchaeia archaeon
GCACGTGGAGGTCACCGAGTTCGGGTTATCGGTCATTCCAGAGCTGGGGCCCACAGAATCAGCGAGGATCATCACCCAGCTGACCCCCGAGATACTGGCCAACAGGGAGTGGGTGGGGGCGACTTTCCAGAGGTACGACGTGGCCCTGCCGGCCCCGAGCCTCACACCCGGCAAGCGCCACTTCATCAGCCAGGTCATCGACTACATCAGGCGCTTCTGGGTCGAGCTGGGATTCAAGGAGATGAAGGGCGAGTACCTGGAACTCAACTTCTGGAACTTCGACGCCCTGTACCAGCCGCAGGACCACCCGGCCCGCGACCTGGCCGACACATTCTACATGAAGACGCCGTACAGGGGGCGGCTGCCGGACGCGGGGATGGTTGACCGGGTGCGGCGCACCCACGAGGACGGCTGGACCACGGGCAGCAGGGGCTGGCAGTACAAGTGGGACCCCGAGTTCGCCAAGCGGACGGTGCTCAGGACCCACACCACCAGCCTCAGCGTCAACCAGATAGCCAAGCTCAAGCCGGAGGACCTCCCAGGCAAGTTCTTCAGCGTGGGCCGAGTCTTCCGCAACGAGGCCATCGACTGGAACCACCTCTGCGAGTTCTACCAGACCGACGGCATAGTCATCGGCGAGGGCGTCACATTCCGCGACATGAAGGGCTACCTGAAGGCGTATCTGGAGGGCCTGGGATTGAAGAAGTTCAGGTTCCGCCCAGGCTACTTCCCGTACACAGAGATGAGCATGGAGGCCGAGGTCTGGATCGAGGAGCGGGGCGCATGGATGGAGCTCTTCGGCGCAGGCATGTTCAGGCCAGAGGTGGTTAAGCCCCTCATCGGCATCGACGTACCGGTGCTGGCGTGGGGACCCGGATTCGATAGGCTCGTAATGCAGAGCTACAGGGTCAGCAACATCAAGGAGCTGTACAGCAACGACATCGGCCTCCTGAGGAAGGCCAAGCTGTGGGTGAGGTGAGCTAAGTGCCGGTCATAGACGTTAATCTGGAGGACTTCAGAGGGCTGCTGGGCAGGAGAGTCACGTTGGACGAGCTGAAGGACAGGCTGCCCATGATGGGTACAAGCTGGGAGGGGCCCACGGATGAGGGGTTCGCCCTGGAGGTGTTCCCTAACAGGCCGGACCTCCTCAGCATAGAGGGCCTTGTGAGGGCTTACGCCTCGTGGACTGGGGAGAAGCCGGGGCTGAGGAAGTACCCCGTCAAGAAGTCCAGCTACGAGGTCACCGTGGACGAGAAGACCCAGAGCAAGCGGCCCTACTTCGTCACGGCAGTCGTCAAGAACGTGGACTTCGACGACGCCCTCATACGCAGCTTCATCCAGATGCAGGAGAAGCTACACGTCACCCACGGCCGCAAGCGCCGCAAGGTGGCCATAGGCCTCCACAACCTAGAGCCCGTGGAGTTCCCCGTCACCTACACGACGAAGCCCCCCAGCTTCAAGTTCAGGCCCCTGGGGGAGCGGTTCGAGAAGGACCTCACATGGATACTGGGAGAGATGAAGACCGGCAAGGAGTACGCTTGGACCGTTGAGGGCTTCGACGAGTACCCCATGATCCTCGACGCCAAGGGCATGGTGCTCAGCATGCCGCCCATCATCAACGGCGAGTACACCAGGGTGGACGAGTCCACCCGCGAGCTGTTCATAGACGTGACGGGCACAGACCTGAAGGCCATCACAGAGGTGCTGAACGTAATCTGCACGACCCTGGCCGATAGGGGCGCCGAGGTCTACGAGGTCCACAACCACTACCCGGACGGCTCGGTGCTCACAACTCCGAACCTGAAGCCATGGACCATGAAACTGGACAACGGCTACGTGAACCGTACCCTGGGCGTCGAGTTCACGCCCGAGGAGACGGCCGCCGAGCTTGAGAAGATGGGCCACGGCACCAGGGTTAGAGGCGACACCGTAGAGGTCAGGATACCCTGCTACAGGGCCGATGTCATGCACCCAATCGACCTAGTGGAGGACGTGGCCATAGCC
>DASWLJ010000231.1:0-9118 GCA_036396185.1 Bathyarchaeia archaeon
CCTCATGGGGCCTGTGCCCTTGTACCGGCCCTCCCCCGCCCAGAGCACCTTGCCCCTAACCCTGAGCTTGCCTCCGTCCCTCCAGCCTGTGGTAGCGCCCACGTCCAGCTCGACGGTCGCCCCCACGCCAGCCTCGACGCACCTCTGGGCTGAATCCGGGTCATAGATCATGGGGAATGCCGTCTTCTTGGCGCCCTGCCTGAGGAGCTCCCTGAGGACGAAGGTGGTGTCGTTGCTCCTGTCCGCGTGGTCCAGGATCACTATAGGCTTCTTAGCCTTCTCAGCCTTCCTCAGCGCCAGCTTCACACCCTCCTCGACACCGTAGAGGGACGCCTCCTTCCTTCCGGTGAGCTCCCTCCGCTTGCTCAGCGCCAGCTCCGTGAGGTCATCCACGACCCTCTGGGCCAGCGCGGGGTCGTCGTCGGTGACCGCCACCATGCCCATGCCGAGGGGCCCCACGTCGGCCCAGGCGAACCCGAAGAGGGCTGAGACGTCCACGACGCCGGGCTCCCTCTCCCAAGCGCGCACCCTATCTATGATGTCCCGGGCGGGGCTGACGGTGGTGGCGCTGAAGACGCTGGGCACCACGACCCCCGGCTTCTTCAACGCGGCGGCGGGGTTGATCTCGCCGCGCAGCGTCCTCACCATGGCTCGGGCGGCCCTGACCCCCGTGTTCCTCATGTCTACGTGGGGGCTGCTCTGGAAACCGAAGACTGCGACGGCCTCCTTCAGCAGGGCCTCGTCCTTGTTGGCGTGGAGGTCCAGTGTGACCATGACCGGCAGCTCGTAGCCCACCTCCTCCCTGATCTCGCGCACGGCGTCGGTCTCGGGGTCCTGCCTGCTCTCCGTGGCCATGGCGCCGTGGAGGCTGAGGAGAACCCCGTCGATCCCGTCCCTCATCCCCCTGAACCCTTTCCTCATCAGAGGCACATAGTGGTCATACACCTCATCGGCGACTGTTGCGGTGGCGCCGCCCGACGCGTTGAGGACGGGTACCAGCTCCACGCCTTCGGCATCGCAGACCTCCATGAAGCCGCCGATGCAGGTGTTGGTGCCCCTAGCCTTCTCAAGCACCCTTGGCCCGTAAGCGGCGTCCCTCTCGAAGTCCTCTAGGGTCGTCAGCCCAGGCCAGAAGGTTATTGTCTCGTGGCTGAACCCAGCGACGCCCAGCCTCAGCTTCTTCATCAATTACCCTCCGATAACAATGCCCGCTGGGTCGATCTCCTCCCTGAGGAGGCGCAGCTCCTCGGCTGACGGAGCCTGTGTCACCCCCACGTCCCTGGGCAATACGAGTTGGAAGCTGGTGTTATTCACGATATCCTCCACGGACACCCCGGGGTGAACCGACAGCAGCTTCATCGCCTTGGTCTCCTCATCGAAGCCAAGGACACCCAGTTGCGTTATCACCCTGTAAGGGCCCGTGCCTCTTGGTAGACCGGCCCTCTCCCTGGCCCCCGGCCCATTGAGGTACCCGGGGGTGGTGAGGAAGTCCAGCTTGTTCACGAACCTGATCTTGTCGTGCCTCATCAGTATGATGGTACGGCCACAGAGGCTCCCAACGTCGTTAGCGCCCCCGCTTCCGGGGAGCCTGACCTTGGGCTTGTCATATCTCCCGATGACCGTGGTGTTCAGGTTCCCGTACATGTCGATCTGAGCTGCCCCCAGGAACCCGTAGTCCACGAACCCCGCCTGGGCCAGACCCATAACGTAGTCCATGCTGGCCGCCATCACAGCCCTGTGGAACGTGCGGCTGTCCCCGACGCTGATGGGGATCATAGGCAGCTTGGGGCCGATGCCACCGGCCTCGAAGACCAGAAGAAGCTCTGGGGCGTGCAGCCTCTGGGCAAGCATACTGGCCACCAGTGGGAGCCCCGTGCCCACGAACACCGACTTCCTGTTCTCCAGGGACCTGCTGGCGACGCAGGCCATGAGCTCCGTAGCGTTGTACTCCACGCTCATCCCCTCCTCGCCCAGGGCGCCTCAAACGGCACCTCAAGCCGCTCCAGCCGCTCCAGGTGCCTCATCTTCTCCTCGCCACCCACCAGCTCGATGTACTCGCTGAACTCGGAGACGCCGTAAACGTACTTATCCAGGTACTCCTGGACGCCTTCCTCGTTGCGAGTCATGTACAGCCACTCGGCCATGTGGTCCTCGTCGCTATAATACAGGCCCGGCATGTTGCCGGGGTGACTGCCATAGGGGACCTCCACGACGGCGTCCACCAGGAAGTAGGGTATGACGGTCCTGTCGGGGTGAGACCTGATCTCGTCCTCGCCCACGATCTTCTCCGCGGTGATAACGAGCCTCTTAGCCGCACGGGCAAGGTCCACGTCCTCGATGGTGGTTCCGTCGATCTGGCAGTTGCCGTACCTGTCGCACCTGTGGACGTGTATGAACGCTACGTCGGGGTAGCAGGCAGGCAGCAGCGTCAGCGGCAAACCAGTCCACGGGTCCTCCACCACCCTTGACGAGCTGTACCGGAGGGTGTCCGTGCCCAGCATGACGCGGGCCGGCAGCCAAGGCAGCCCCATGGCCGCGGCCTTGAACCTCCACTGGAACGCCGCGTTGCTCAGCTCCCCCACAACTCTGACTCGGCCCGACTCGGCGGCCCTGCGGCCAGTCGGCGACAGGCCCCTCAGCTCGTGGCCGAAGGCGTAGGCGCAGTCCACCCTGTCCACGACGCCGCCGGCTATCAGTACGTCCACGTCGTGGACCGCGGTCTTGCCGGCTATCGCCATGCCCTTCCGGCCCCTGCGTATCATCTCGTGGATGGCGGCCATGCTGAACCTGATGTGGCCGAAGCCCCCCATTGCGAAGTAGTCGCCGTCCCTGGTGAACCTGTGGACAGCGTCAGCCATTGTGGTCCGCTTGTCGTCCAGGCCCCGGCTCTTGTGCTCGGCCATCCATCTCCGGGCGTCGTCGGGGTGCATCCAGCCCAGGAGCTCCCCGCGGCCCTCCTCGATGAACTTCATGGTTCCTACTGGCTCTGAACCCTCTAAATGTTTTCCTCAGCCGCACCCTAAACGGGGCGCGTTGCGGCCCGTTGATTAATGGTGTGAGCCCTACTTCTCGGGGCTCCAGAGGAGCTTGTTGAGCTCCAGCAGGTACGCGTCCCTCCAGGACTCAAGCTCCTCAAGGCTCTTACCGCCCACCATCTCGTCAACCCCGTCTATGGCCTTCTGGACCACGCTCTCAGGGGCCTCCGTCCAAGTCGCCGCCGTCTCAAGCCACTTCGCCTTACTGGCCCCTATGTGCCTCATCAGGTACTCGATGCCTCCCTTGCCGCCCCCCAGGTGGTACGTCATATAGGGACCCATGATCGCCCACCTGATGCCGGGGCCCGCCCTGATCGCCTTGTCCACGTCCTCGACGCTGGCCACGCCCTGGTCCACCAGGTTCAGGGCCTCCCTCCACAGGACGGCGCTCAGCCTGTTGGCTATGAAGCCGGGGGCCTCCTTCTTGAGCACCACGGGGACGCGGCCGATGTCCTCCATCACCCTGTACGTCAGGTCCGTCGTCTCCCTGCTAGTCTTAGACCCTGGGCTCAGCTCCACCAGGGGCACAAGGTGTACAGGGTTCCAGGGGTGAGCCACGATGGCTCTCTCCGGGTGCCTCCTCATGTCCTTGGCGATGTCCGTCATCAGCAGGCCGCTGGTGCTGCTGGCGAAAACGACGCCCTTCGGAGCCAGCTCATCCATCTCAGCGTACAGCGGGCACTTCACCTTCAGGCTCTCGAACACCGACTCCTGGACGTAGTCGGCTCCCTCCAGCGCCTCCCCGAGGCTCGTGGTGGTCTCCAGCCGCTTGGCCGCGGCCCTGGCGTTCTTGCCGAGCCCCGCGTCCACAAGTGTCCCGATGTGGTGGACAGCCCTGCCCTTAGCCTCCTCCACCTTCTCCTCCGACAGGTCCTGCATCACGACGCCGTACCCGTGGAGGGCGAACAGTGCCGCCCAGCCCTGACCTATGAGGCCCGAGCCCACGAGGGCAACGCGCCTGACTCCTTCAATCATGAGTATCCCATGAAGTAGACGCGACCACGCATTTCATTTTTCCGCAGTCGCTACCGTTAAGTTGCCATAGCCCAAGAATAATCCATGTCTGGTTCACACGTCTTCTCCAGGGGAGCCGACCAGCTCTACGAGATGATCAAGGGCGAGGGCGTCTACCTCTGGGACAGGGAGGGCCGCAGGTACATAGACGGCAGCAGCGGCCCCATATGCGTCAACATAGGCCACGGCGTCAAGGAAGTGACGGAAGCCGTGATACGGCAGATGAACGAGGTGAGCTACGTCCACAGCAGCCACTTCATCACAAGGTCCGTGAAGGAGTGCGCGGACAGGCTCGCGGCCTTCGCCCCCGAGGGGATTGGCCACGTCTTCTTCTGCAGCGGAGGCTCTGAGGCAACGGAGGCGGCGGCTAAGATGGCTCGCCAATACTTCCTGCTGGCTAACGAGCCTAAACGTTACAAGGTGGTGGCCAGGTGGCAGAGCTACCACGGAAACACCCTGGGCAGCCTCAGCATGAGCGGCAACATCGCACGCCGCCGCAGATACGTACCCATGCTCATCGACTTCCCCCACATACCTCCAGCCTACTGCTACAGGTGCCCCTTCGGCAAGACCAGGGACACGTGCGACCTGGACTGCGCCAGGGCCCTGGACACAGAGATCAAGGCGCAGGGACCCGAGCACGTCTCCGCCTTCATAGCCGAACCTGTCGTGGGCGCCACCCTGGGCACAGTGCCGGCCCCAGAGGGCTACTTCCAGCTCATCCGCGAGACGTGCGACACCCACGGCGTCCTGCTCATATCGGACGAGGTGATGACCGGCCTCGGACGAACAGGGAAGAAGTGGGGCCTGGACCACTGGGGCGTCAAGCCCGATATAATAGCGACGGCTAAGGGCCTGGCGGGCGGCTACCTGCCCCTCGGCGCCACCATAGCCAGCGACAAGGTCTACGAGGCATTCGGGGAGCCCTTCGCCCACGGCCATACCTATGGAAGCCACCCAGTGGTCTGCGCGGCGGGGGCCGCCGTCCTTGAATACACAGTGAAGCACAGGCTGGTGGAGCGCTCAGCGGAGAACGGCAAGTACCTCCACAGGAAGCTGGCCGACCTCTACGATCACCCCTCAGTGGGCAACGTCCGCGGCATGGGCGTATTCGCAGGCGTCGAGTTCGTCAAGAACAAGGAGACCAAGGAGCCCTTCGACCCAAAGCTCAGGTACAACGGCAGGGTCGTGGACAGGTGCTTCGAGAACGGGCTCCTAGTCTACCCGGGCTCGGGCACCGTCGACGGCGTCAGGGGCGACCACATCCAGGTGGCTCCGCCTCTGGTTGTGGACAGGTCCCAGATAGATGAGATCGTGGCGCTGCTGGACAGGTCCATAGGCGAGGTGGAGAAGGAGACCCTGTAGTCTACCTTATCCTGCCGTTTCTAACCTTCTCCAGCCTTATCTCCTCGTACTCCGTGTGCAGGGGCAGCCCCTCCATGTAGGCTCTGCCGTCCACGGCCTCCAGCCTGTACTTCATGAACTGGTCGAAGCTTACTATGTCTGTCTTGTACTCTCTGATATCACCGACGTAGACCTGGTCCCCAGGCTTACTCTTCTGGGGGTTCAGTACCCCGACGTCCTTGCCGTCGTCCCCCGCCAGCAGCATGCCTTCGCTGAGCTCTCCTCTCAGTATAGCGGGCTGGAGGTTGGTGAGGACCACCAAGTGTTTGCCCAGAAGGTCGTTCCTGTCAGGGTAGTAGGGCTTTAGGCCCGCGCATAGCTGCCTCTGCTCGGAGCCCAAGTCGACCTTGAGGATGTAGAGCTTGTCGGCGCCTGGGTGGTCCAGAACCTCGGTGACCTTCGCCACCTTGAGGTTCAGCGCCGAGAGGTCGGTGGGGTTGAGCACCCTGTAGCTTCCGCCGTTGAACCTGACGATCAGGTCGCATATCTCCCGGAGAGCGTTCTCCAGGTACGTACCACTGGTCTCGGCGTTGCCTTGAACGTAGACTAGCAGGTTCCTGGTGTCGTACCCTATCTTGGTGTGCTGGCCCTGCTTGGCGTCCAGGTAGCAGAGGACGTGCTCGCCGTCCACCATGGCGAACTGCCCGGGCTTGACCCTGGCCGGCTCCGTGTCGCCGAGGGGCACGTAGACCTCGTCACCCCGAGTCACGGCGAGGCGCACGTCGCCCACCACCTTGTCCAGATCGTGGACCCCGACGCTCACACGTTTCTTGGCCGACACTATGTTGTAGGCGTCCACGACCGTGTTGATGTTGGGGAGCATCCCCTTCTCCTTGACGAGGCTTATCAGGTGAGCCATGGGGGGCTCCACGTCCACCTTGAACCTCCTGTACACTTCCCTGTAGCCCTCTATGACGGAGTCGTCCTCTACGCTGAGGGCTCTGATCTCCTCCTCGGCCCGCTTCTTCAGCTTCTCCAGCTCGCCGTCGCTCTTCCTGATGCCGACACCTTGGACTACGGCAAGCTTCACGTCCACGCCCATCTTTGCGAGCTTGTCGTCGATGCTGAACTCCACGGTACGCTCCTTGGGGGCATCGCCCCTAGCCTTCAGGACGATGGGCTCCATCCTCTTGAGGACTATCTTCGCATTACCGATCCTGTGGTTCTCGACCACCTTGTTGATGTGGCCCCAGTCCATGGCTGAAATGTTGAGCTGCTTCTCGATCTTCTCCGCGAACAGCGGCATGATGGGTTTGATGAGGATAGTTAGGTTCTTGACGATGTTGACGCAGTCCGTCAGAACCCTCTGGCCTCTGTCCTTGTCGGACTTGGCCAGCTCCCAGGGCTGCTGGTCCTGGAAGTACTTGTTGCCGAGGCTGCTGATCTCCAGTATCTCCCGTACGGCATCCCTGAAGTCGATGTTGTCGTAGTGTCGACCCACCGACTCGGACTTGGCCTTAACCTCCTTCAGTAGCCTCCTGTTCAGCACCTTGGTGGTCTGGCTGTCGTAGTACTTGTTGAGGAAGCTGAGGACCCTGTAGAAGAGGTTGGCTATGTTGCTCACGAGCTCGTTGTTGATCCTGTTCTCTAGGTTGACGAGGTCCAAGTCGATGTCAGTCATGGTGTGGGTGAGGTTAGCCGCGTAGTAGTACCGCAGCAGCTCCGGGTCAAGGTAGTCCAGGAACTCACGAGCCGTGAGGAAGGTACCCCGGCTCTTACTCATCTTCTCCCCGTTCACCGTCAGGAACCCGTGAACCACCACATTATCCGGCACGTGGAACCCGGCCCCCTGGAGGACGGCCGGCCAGAAGAGGAGGTGGAAGTATATGATGTCCTTGCCGATGAAGTGGATGATCCTGCTTTCGTCGGACTGCCAGTAGTCGTCGGCCGAGCAACCCCTGTCCCTGCAGTAGTCGGCGTTGGACGCAATGTAACCTATGGGGGCGTCCAGCCACACGTAGAAGTACTTGTTCTCCTCCCCGGGCATCCTGAATCCGAAGTAGGGGCCGTCCCTGCTGATGCACCAGTCCTGGAGCCCCTCCCTGACCCACCTGAGTATCTGGTTCCTTATCTCGGGCTGCAGGTTCCTGTTGGTGTTGAGCCAGTCATCCAGCCAGCCGCTGAACTCGCTGAGCTTGAAGAAGTAGTGAAGGCTGTTCCGGCGCACCGGCAGGTTCCCGCATATACTGCAGTAGGGATTTACAAGGTCCGTTGTGCTATAGGCGGCGCTGCACTTTTCGCATTGGTCGCCGTACTGGTCCTGGGCCCCGCACTTGGGGCAGGTGCCCTTCACGTACCTGTCGGGCAGGAACCGCTTACAATGCTCACAGTAGGTGAGCTCCATCTCCTTGGTGTAGATGTGCCCGTTCTCTTGAAGCCTCTTGAAGATGAGCTCGGTGTACATCTGGTTCTCAGGGCTGTTGGTCGTGTAGTAGTTGTCGAAGCTGATCAGGTAGTCGTCGTAGTCGCGCTTGTGCTCCTTCAACCAGTGAGCTATGAACTCCTCCGGAGTCACACCCTGTTTGGCTGCGTTGATCTCTATGGGGGTTCCGTGGGTGTCGTCGGCCCCGCAGTAGATGATGTCTTGGCCGCGCATCCTCTGCGACCTCACGTAGATGTCCGTCTGAATACTCTCCAGCATGTTACCTATGTGGACGGGACCGTTCGCGTAGATCAGCGCCGATGTCACAAGTGTCTTAGGTTCGGGCATGGCTTCACCTCGGGTGTCCATAAAGGAAAATACCCAGAATATATATACCCTACTCATTTAGGGACGTAAAATATACCCCTGGTACTGAGCCTAGCCCACGGGCTTGCCCTCATTCTCTTCGCCAGGTTTATCCTCAGCTACGCCGGAGACGCCTTTGGGGTCTGAGTCTCCGCCGCCTCCCTTCTCTTCGGCTGACCGGGCCACGTCCCGGGCCCTGGCCAGTCTCCTCGCTTGGGAGTCATAGATCGTCGAGCCCGCCACGGAGCCCCCTATGAGAGCTATCATGGTGTACATGTCCCCGATTGAGCCCCACCCGTACAGGACCGCTTGGACAACCTGAAGTATAATGTAGGCTAAGACACCTGTCACTGTACCAGCCTGGACTCTGTCGCCTTGGCTTCTCTTAGCCACGAGGAAACCGCTCACGATACCCCCCAATAGATAGAAGCCGATAATGACCACGTGCAGACCAGCCTGCAGCCCCGGGTCAGCGGGTGAGACCCCGTAGATGAGCCCCAGGAACTCAACACCTAAGAAGGCTATGCCGAACGCTATGTATGCGCCCGCGAAGTAAATGCTCCTAGGCTTCTCAGGCTCCTTTTGCGCTGTCATGAATTAACAGTGTGGAAGGTGTTATTTAAGAGTCCAAACGCTAACGAGGTTTTTAAGGCGAATAGGCTATCTTCTCAGCGATCGTCCACGGAGAAGGGAAATTTAATAATAAATTCACTATATAGTCGTAAGTATTATATCACATTAAGTCAACCTTAAACCACCCAAACAGGAGATGGTTCAAGATACCAATACTCATTACGGGTAGAATATTCGCGTTAGTGATGCTGATAATCGTGTGGATCTTCATACTGGGCGGTATGGAGATGGCTAAAAAACATAAACCCCAATTCAGAAAAATGACGGGCCTGGACGCGCTGCCGGAGATGGTGGGCAGGGCGGC
>DASWLJ010000232.1:0-6064 GCA_036396185.1 Bathyarchaeia archaeon
CGTAGGGGAAGTCCACGACGCACTGGGCGCCCGCCGTCTCCACCAGCTCCAGCTCCTCGTCGAGGACGACTGCGGCCGAGTAGGCTATGTTGTCCCTGTAGGAGACGTCCACCCCTGCGACGAGCTCCAGCCCGGCCTCAGGGTCTTCGTATGAAACCTCCAGGGCGCGGGCTAGCTGCTCCTCCTCGAGCTGGAGGAGCTCCTCCCCGGATGGGCGTCCACTGGCGAACATGCTACCTCTTGGCAATCCTCCAGGTGGCTCCGCCGGAGGTGTCCTGGATGGTTACCCCCGCCTCCTGGAGCCTGTCTCTGATCATGTCCGCGAAGGCGTAGTTCTTAGCCTTTCTCTGGTCCTCCCTGAGGCCCAGTATGAGCCCCATGAGTCTATCCGCGGCCTCGTCGGAGCCTCCTCTCCTCTCCTCGAATAGGCCCAGAACGTTCAGCAGCCCCCTGTAGACCCCGGCGGCCTCCGCGAGCACCCCCTTGTTTGGGGGACCCGTGATGTACTCGTTGATGGCGCCGGCGACGGCGTGGAGGTGGCCCAGGGCCACGGGGGTGTCGAAGTCGTCGTCCATGGCTGCCCCGAAGGCCTCCTCCTCGGCCCTCACCGACTTGAGGAGCCTGTCCTCACGTTCACCGTAGTCGAGGTTGTCGTCGGACCCCCTCATAGCGTCGTCCACAAGGCCGAGGGTGTTCTCCAGGCGCCTCACCGTGTTCTCGGCGGCCTCCATGGCCTGCCAGGTGAAGTCCAGGGGCCTCCTGTACTGGGTGCTGATGTAGAAGTAGCGGAGGGCCTCCGGGCTGTGCTTCTCCAGTATCTGGTCGAAGCTGACGTAGTTGCCGAGGCTCTTACCCATCCTGCGGCCGCCCACCTTCAGGAACCTCATGTGGAGCCAGAACCTGACGAACTGCTTGCCCGTGAGGCTCTCTGATTGGGCCACCTCGTTCTCGTGGTGGGGGAACACCAGGTCCTCGCCGCCGGCGTGGATGTCGACGGTCTCGCCCAGCAGCTCGCGGCTCATAGCGCTGCACTCTATGTGCCAGCCTGGGCGGCCCCTGCCCCACGGCGACTCGAAGAAGATGCCGCGGCTCAGCTCCTCGGAGGTCGCCTTCTTCCAGAGGGCGAAGTCCTGGGCGTCCTCCTTGTCGTAGCTGTCCGAGGCGACGCGCTCTGTGCGCTCCACCTTCTTCAGGTTCACACCGCTGAGGCGGCCGTAGCCGGGGAACCTGTCGATGTCGAAGTAGACGCCGTCCTCGGCCTCGTAGGCGAAGCCGCCATCCACCAGCCCGGAGATGAACTCTATCATCTGGGGCACGTACGCGGTGGCCCTGGGGTGGGCCGTGGCACGCCCGATGTTTAGGGTGTCCAGGCCGCGGAGGAAGACGGCTGTGTAGTGGTCGGTGAACTCCTTGAGGGTCTTGCCGGTCCTGCCGCTGTCCCTGATGGTCTTGTCCTCTATGTCTGTGATGTTCATCACGTACTTGACCCTGTAGCCGCGGCGGGTCAGCCACCTGCGGATCAGGTCGCCGCTGGTGAAGGTCCGCAGGTTGCCTATGTGGGGCTCACCGTAGACGGTGGGGCCACAGACGTACATGGTCACCTCCGGGGGGTTGAGTGGCTTGAACTGGCGCTTCCGCCTGGTCATGGTGTCGTACATTCGGATGGGGTGCTCTCTCACGTCGCTTCCTCCATGGAACCCGCTAGACCCGCCGAGACTAAGAACCGTGTCAGGAGATTATACACAATAGTCTCATTCTTCCTGTCTAGCGTTCAAAGGATGGAACGGGTCAGATATAAATCATATGTGTTGGTCTCTGTAACCCAACGTTTTCGTTCGTAATTACAGACGAAATATCTCTCCGTGTGCGTAAATGATCCGAGGACAGCCTTGGGGAGAACCAGCCTCGCGGAGACATTCTACACCGAACACGAAGACGAGGCCGAGGACCACTCCACGTACCTGGTTATCTACGACTTCGAGAGGAAGAAGCCGAGTGCAAGATTCTGGGAGAACCTGCACAGGGTGTCCCGGAGCGCGGAGGCTGGCCCGGTACAGCTGAGCGTGTTCAAGACCCGTAGCAGGAAGTGGGCGCACACGGTGGCGGACCTTGCAAAATACTACGGGGCGAAGGTTCACTTATTCAGGGTAGAGCAGGAGGAATTTCGTCCGTAATTACGGACAATATAGTCATGCTCATGATCGATGAAAACACCCTCGAGAATGTGGTCTCTACAAAAACGAAGAATATAGTGCGTAATTACGTACGAAATCTCTCAGTATCGGTGCGGAGGCCGATGCTTCTCGAAGCACTCCTGGCAGTACACGGGCCTGCCCTCGGTGGGCTTGAACGGGACCTCGCACTCCTTGCCGCAGTCCGAGCACTTGGCCTTGTACATCTCGCGTGGACCCTTGTCGATGCTTCTTCTCTGACTCAACTCTTTCACTCCTTCTAGGTGTGTATACTCGTGGGTCTACAGGCCCTCAAGTATCGAGTGATACCCCTCCCCCGGACCTTTTAAATGTGTATCCTCTCCCGCTTCATGAAGACACTTATATTCGGTGGCGCACCTTGAGTTGTGACCGGAAAGTTAGAGTATGAGCGATAAGCCTATTGAGAAACTGGTTTTTAGTGGCTCCGATTTCAAGTTCAACGTCGCATACAAGGCCTACAGCGACGCCTTCGACGGGGCCAGCGAGGAGAAGAGGGCCTCCCTGAACGAGGCCATCACCAAGCTCCACGGGGAGGAGATCACGTACCCCGAGTTCTACGGCGTCATCAGCACCGGCGAGGAGACTCACAGGTTCCACAGGAGCCAGATAATCACGACCCGCAAGTTCGCTTACAGGGCCGCCGAGAGGAAGGTGGACAGGATAAAGCGCCACAAGTAGGACACGTCATCTCATATGAGCCGCGGCGTCTAATCACCTTAAATAGGCTGGAACCGAGTCCCAGGCATGGGTCGCCCCCGGTTCAGGGTCGTGGAGCCGCACACCGCCTCCTTCGGCTTCTCCATGCGCGCCCGGGTGGGCGATGTCGTGGCTGTGGGCAGGGAGGACCCTGATATGTCTGGCTGGCTCTGGTGCAGGGACGGGGCCGGCGTGGAGGCTTGGGTGCCCCGGACCCACCTGAGGGTAGAGGGCGGCAGGGGAGTCTTCACAGATGACTATAACTCGGCTGAGCTCTCGGTGGCCGCCGGGGAGGTGGTCCAGTGCCTTGGGGAGGCCCTGGGCTGGGTGGAGTGCCTGAACAGCGAGTGGAGGTACGGGTGGCTGCCCCGGGGTAAGCTAGAGGCCGTGGCCCCCGACGTCCACTAGCTGCATCTCGCAGAGTTTACGGTACATGGGGTTTCTCTCCACGAGCTCCTTGTGGGTTCCCTCCCCGATTATCCTGCCCCCGTCCAGCACTATTATTCTGTCGGCGTCCCTCACAGTGGAGACCCTGTGGGTCACCAGTATCACCGTCCGTTTCTCCATCTCCCTCCTGAGGGCTCCCTGTATCCTGTTCTCCGTGTAGGGGTCCACGCTGCTGGTGGCCTCGTCGAACACTATGATCCTCGGGTTGGCCAGTATGGCCCGGGCCAGGCACATCAGCTGTCTCTGCCCGTAGCTCAGGTTGCTCCCCTTCTCATGTATTGCTGTGTGGTAGCCTTCGGGCAGCCTGGTTACTGTGTCGTGGATGCCCAGCATCTCGGCCACGTGCACCATCTCCTCTTCGGTTGCCTCGGGGCGCCCGAACTTGAGGTTGTACTCCACTGTGCCTGCGAAGACGTAGGGCTCCTGGAGCACTATGGACACGCTTCTCCTCAGCGTCTTGAAGCCGAGGTCCCTGAGGTCTACGCCGTCCAGGTGCACCGATCCCTGGGTCGGGTCGTAGAACCGGCCCATGAGGTTTATGATGGTGCTCTTCCCCGAGCCCGTGGGCCCGAACACCGCCAGTATCTCCCCGGGGACCGCCTTGAAGCTGATGTCCCTGAGCACGGGCTGGTCCTTTACGTAGCTGAACCCGACGTCCCTGAACTCCACCTCGCCCCTCACGGCGCCGAGCTCCACAGGCTCATCGGCCTCCTTGACCTCGGGCTCCTGGTCCAGTATCACGAAGATGCGTTCGGCTCCTGCGAGGGCGCTCTGTATCTCGCCGTACATGGTGGCCAGGCTCTGTATGGGCTCGAAGAAGGTCTCGGCGTAGTTGCTGAAGGCCACCAGCCTGCCCAGGGTCTGGGCCGCTGCCATCACCTTGCTGCCCCCTAGGTACCAGATTGCGGCTGCCATGACGCTGCTCAGCACCGTCACCACGCTGCTGAAGGCCACCGACACCGTCTCCGCCTTTATCTGGCTCTCCATGTTCTGCTCGTTCACTGCGTCGAACTCCCTCAGGCTCCTCGCCTCCTGGTTCAGGGCCTTGGTCACCTTGGCGCCGTACATCAGGTCCTGGACCTTGCCTGTGAGGCTCGCCACGTTCCTCCTAGCCGTCCTCCAGGCCTCCTGGATCAATCTCTGGAAGACCTTGCTCACCAGAGCCAGGACGGGCGCCAGCAGCAGCGCTATGAGGGTGAGCTGCAGGTCCAGGGCGGCCATCACGGCCAATACGCTGAAGGCCATGAGTAGGTCGGCTAGGAGCCCTATGACGCCCGTGTCAAGGACCTTCTTCAGCGCCTCGGCGTCGTTGGTCACCCTTGAGACCAGCCTCCCCGTGTTCCCGTACTCGAAGAACCTCTGGCTGAGCCTGTTTATCTGGCCGAAGAAGTCCTCCCTGATGTCCGCTACTACCAGGAGCCCCAGCTTCTCAACGTAGTAGAGCTGGGCGGCCGTCACGGCCCACTCGCACAGGGCCACGGCCGCGTAGAGCAGCGCCGCGGACAGGAGCAGCGGGGCGGCTCCCGGCGTGGAGCCGCCCGTATACGCTGCGGCGAGGCCCTTTATGATGTCCGCCAGCCAGACTCCGTCGCTCGTAGGCGTGTTCACCACGTAGAAGTCCAAGGTCACCTTGTAGAGGTACGGGCCCGCCAGCACCGTCGCCGTCTTCGCCGCCAGCAGCGTCAGCTCCAGGGCCAGCAGTGACCTGTGCTTCAGCATGTACCCTACGAGGCGGTTCACCAGCTGCAGGTCACTGTACCTCCGCTTGGTGGACTCCAGGCTGCCCACGTCGTACCTGTCCACGTACTCGGCCACTACGCTTCACCCTCCATCTGGAAGGCCTGGCTCTCTATCAGCCTCCTGTAGTCGGGGCTGCTCCTCAGGAGCTGCCTGTGTGGGCCCGCGGCGGTGATCCTGCCCCTCTCCATGACGACCACCCTGTCGGCGGCCTCGCATGTGGACGCCCTCTGGGTTATTATGAGGGCCGTCCTGCCCTTCAACAGCTCGTCTATGGCCCGCCTGATGAGGGTCTCTGTCTCGGCGTCCACGTTGCTTGTGCTGTCGTCCAGTATCAGTATCTTGGGGTCTGTGAGGAGGGCCCTGGCTATGGTGAGTCTCTGCCTCTGGCCCCCCGACAGGGTGATGCCCCGCTCCCCGATCATCGTCCCGTATCCCTCCGGCAGGCCCGCTATGAACTCGTGTATCTGGGCCGCCTCTGCTGCCCTCTCCACATCCTCCATGGTGGCGTCGGGTCTCCCGAAGGCTATGTTGTTCCTTATGGTGTCGCCGAACACGTAGACGTCCTGGAGGACTATGCCCACGCTGCGCCTGAGGCTGTCCAGCTTGATCCTCCTCACGTCCACGCCGTCCACTGTGACGCGGCCGGCTGACACGTCGTAGAACCTGGGCACCAGCTCGGCCAGGGTGGTCTTGCCGCTGCCCACGTAGCCCATGAGGGCCACCTTCTCGCCGGGCGCCACCCTCAGGTTTATGTCTGTGAGGGTCTCGGCGCCGCCGTAGCTGAAGCTGACTCCCTCGAAGGCCACCTCTCCCCTGACATCGCCCAGCTCCACAGCGTCCTCGGCCTCGGGGACGTCCTCACCCACGTCAATCACCTCGAAGACCCGCCGGGCGCTGGCGAGGGCATCCTGGTAGAACATTATGAGGCGGGCGAACATCCTGACGGGGCCCACCAGCTGGGTGAAGTA
>DASWLJ010000233.1:0-3492 GCA_036396185.1 Bathyarchaeia archaeon
CCCAACCCACATTAGCATAAACCTTGCATCAAACTGATTCTTAGTCAGCGATTTTTGGGGTTTAACTGCTCTTCAGGCGGTAGACATCAAAAAGGGCTTACGCGCGACCAGATACTAGAAACAACTCATCAATAGCCTGAACCCAACTTTTATCTTCATCATTGTTGGCATCTGATTGTTTCAAGATATTTTGGATAAGTTTGGGGCTTTCTCATTGGGTGGCCCCAGCCACGTCAGCCAAGGGTAAGCGGCTGGCTCTCTCATCTGGTTTAGGCTCCTTTATCAGAATCATTAGGGTAGTCGTGCCCGCGAGTCCTATCAACGCGTTGATGAAGAACGTGACGCCGATGCCAGGAACTGAGAACCCTGCAATGTGGAAGACCTCCAACCTGTAGATGCTGTAGAGCCAGGCCCCGACTATTGGTGCTAGCACGTCCCCGGCCGTGAAGTAGCGGTGCATCAAGCCAAAGAACTTGCCACGGTGTTGCGGTGGGACGAGGTCGGCGCGGAGCGCCTGGAACGCTGGTTGGCTCATGTTGAAGCCCAGGCTTCTCGCGGACATGGCGAGGCTCGCTTGGGTGGGATCGCCGGTGAAGGGCAGCAACGTGTTGCATAATTGGCTTATGTAGTTGCCTAAGCCGATCATGGGTTTCCTACCCATCCTGTCAGCGACGCGCCCTGCGGCGAAACTGGCGAGCAGACCAATCATGCCGCTGATGCTCATTATGGTGCCAATCTCTAGGGCGCTCATCCCGAACTTGTCGTTGAAGAAGAGAACCATTATTGGCATGATGAAGCCCACGCCCATCCCGTTCATGAAGGTGTAGAAGAGCATCACCCGCATTGCTCCCGTTATCTTCAAGTCGCCGCCGATGGCTCGCGCCCTCATACGGAGTTCGTGGTGCTCTTTTGGCTCTTTCACCCAGAGGATGACCATCATGATTAGCAGCACACTGAAGGAGGAGTCAACGAAGTAGGGGACCCTGTAGCTCCAGAGCGTGTCTAGGCTCAAGTTGTTGTAGCTGAACCATTGGACGGCACCACCGATTAAAGGCCCCACGTTTCGTCCCACCATACCGGCAGCTATTATGAACCCCGCCGCCTCCCCCCTTTGGTTCGGCTCCACATTATCTTGTAGCAAAGCCTCAGCGGCAAGCATGGCCGCTCCGCTCACGGCCCCGTTGACGAATCTGACTAGCAGGAGCCACTGCCAACCCGGAACGAGGCCGGTGGCTACGCCAAAGATTACATCAGCTGAGATGCCCAGGAGCATCACCTTCTTTCGCCCATACTTGTCGCAGAGTACACCCATCCGGGGAGCCATGATTGCGAAGCTGAGCATGAAGCTGCTAGTGAAGACCCCGATGCTGGCGATCGTTGCGCCGAGGCTGATGGCGTAGTTAGGGAAGAAGCTCATCGGCAGTCCCATGGCGATGCTTTGGATGAGCTGTACCGCGGCTAGTGTAATGATGGTGCTGTTGTAGATTTTTGGCAAGAGTCTGCCTTCTTGGATTATATACGGGGTGGGGAGCTTGGATTAAAATCTATAGGATATTGAGAGAGCAGAAATATTTTAGAATAATATTTATAGAGTAAGGACAGGGCTGTCTAAATTCACTGGGTCGCGGGGATCAGCCAGCCTTGGTGATGTACTTCCTGGTGCTTACGTTCGGCTTCTTGTACACAGTTATCGAGCCCCCCTTCTTCAGCACCGTCTTGGTCACCTGTATCTTCGGGTTCACGTAGGTGTGGATGAGGGCTCCCACGAAGAGGGCGTGGGGGCACAGGAAGCTACCGCCCTGGATGCTGTGGTGGTACGTGCTGGCGTGCTTGCACCCGATGACCTGTAATATGTACATGTCGGGGTCCTCCACCAGCATGAACTTGTCGGCGAGGCCCAGCCCGTTGAGCACCTCTATGAACTTGGTCTTCACCGCCTCAAGGGGTACGCTCTCGGAGCCCTCAGCGAGGACCGGCAAGTTGAATATGCGGCCCAGCGCCTCCAGGGGCACCTTCTCGAAGTCTTCAGTCAGCACGGGTAGCTCGAAGAAGCGGGCGAACGCCTTAAGGTAACTCTCCAGCAGCTTGTTGTTGAAGCCGTTGGGGAAGAGCTTCATGGTTTCATCCATGTAGGCGTGGGTGAGGGCCATCAGGTAGGCCTGGGGCGTCAGGTCCGCGCCGAACTTCACGGCGGAGCCCGCGGTCCCCCTGTCCTCGTAGAGGAGCTTCGTGGCCAGCTCAATAAGCTGCTTGTTCTCGAAGGGCTTCTTGACGAACCAGTCGGCCCCCGCATCCTTCGCCAGCTGGATGTCCCCGTCGCGGCCGAAGGCCGTGACCACCACAATCGGTATGCCCTCGGTCACAGGGTTGCCCTTCAGAATCTTGCACACCTCGAGGCCGCTGAGGCCGGACATGAGGAGGTCAAGGAATATGACGTCAGGGCTCTCCGTGCGGGCCAGGTGGATGCCCTCCTCACCGTTCTTGGCCAGCAGAACCGTGAAGCCCTCATTGGTGAAGATCAACTGGAGCAGGTTCCTAATGTCAAACTCGTCGTCCACCACGAGTATCTTCTTGTTGCTGACCCCAGGCAGGCGCCTGTCCTGTAGCGTATTTGCTAGCTGGCTCTCTGCCTCCATCGACATCACACAACGCCTCCGGGGAGAGCAATAATAAGGTTTATAGAACATTCAACCAGCTTTTTCGGCCCGAATCCGGCATCCTAGCCACTCGAGGGCGTTTTATTACCCTAAACGCCCCTCCCTACGCCGCTTTGAGGCTTGTCGGGAGGTTAAACGGGATGGTGAAGTAGAAGGTTGAGCCCCTGCCCGCGCCGGGGGACTCGGCCCAAATCTCCCCGCCGTGGAGCTCCACTATGCCCTTGCATATGGTAAGCCCCAGCCCAGTGCCCTCGTAGGTACCCTGCTTCACTATGCCGGGGAAGGGCTTGAACAGCTTGGGCACATCCTCGGGGCTCAGGCCGATGCCCTCATCCGCGACGCTGAACTTGGCGGCACCGCCCGCCTTCTCCACCCGCAGCAGTATGATCGAGCCCTCGGGGCTGAACTTGGAGGAGTTGTCCACGAGGTTCTTGAGGACCTGCAGAAGGCGCTGCCCGAAAACCAGGGACCCTACATCGGACCCTACATTCAGGTTCTGGCGCCGCCTGCTCAGAGCTGGAGCCGTCTCCTCGGCCACCTGTCGAAGGAACGCGGTTACATTGTGCTCGGCCATGATTAACTCCAGTCTACCGTCGACGATGCGCAGCACGTCCAGGAGGTCGTTTATTAGTGCGTCAAGCCGCTCCGTGCTCCTGGCCACGACGCCGAGCATATGCCCGGTCTGAGGGCCGCCGCTTTCCCCCTTGCCTAGCTGCGCCTGTAATAGCTCCACGTAGCCCTTGATGGACGTCAGGGGGTTCTTCAGGTCGTGGGTGGCCGTGTAGACGAGCTGGGCCTTCATCTTCTCCTTCTCCGCCGACCGCTCCTCCGACGC
>DASWLJ010000234.1:0-19840 GCA_036396185.1 Bathyarchaeia archaeon
CGCTTATCTCAGCCGCGTCTGCAGCGGCTTGGGCGTCGAGGGGCGCGACCTGGAAGTCGCGCTCCATGATGCGGGTCCGGTGCCTAGCTGTCTCGCGCCCCTCCCTAGTGTAGACTATCCTGTGGGTCTCGTAGACGGTCACGGCGGAGACGAGGCGGCCGGGCGTGGCCAGCAGATCGTCCCTGAGCCTCCTCAGCGTCTCAGGGTCGCCCGAGTAGAAGTACTCGATGAAGACCCTGGTGTCGTAGACGGCCTTACCTGGCATCCGTCCGCCTCGCGTCGTCCAGCTCCGCCTTCAGCATCTCAGGGTCCGCCGCGCCCGCCCCTGCCCCTGCCAGGTCAAGGATGCCCACGATCCTCTTGATGGTGATGCGTCCATCTTCCTCGGTCACCTCCACCTTGGTGCCTCCACGGATTCCGTGTTTTTTGCGAAGGTGGGCCGGGATTGTGACCTGGCCCTTCTGGGTCACGGATACCTCCGTCATACCTGTGGGTCAGGTACTACGCAGGGAATGTAATACTTATGGATTTCCTTACATGTTCAGCCTCGTAGAGGCATCCATGTACCTAAGTGGACCTGAGTCAACCGGCGACTCGTTTTATGAGCCTCAGATGGTTGCCGCCCAGTATCTTCCTCACGTCCTCCTCGCCGTAGCCCCTCTTCACCAACTCCCCCGTGATGCCGGGCATCCTGGTAACGTCCTCCAGGCCCGCGGGCGTCGAGGGTATCCCATCGAAGTCGCTTCCAAGCCCCAAGTGATCCGGCCCCACAAGCCCCACTATGTGGTCCATGTGGTCCACGACGCCACCCAGCGTCGCCCTACTCGGGTGAACGAAGGCCGGGGCGAAGTTCATCCCCATGACCCCGCCGTTGTCGGCAAGGGCCCTGATCATGTCGTCCGTCATGTTCCTGGGGTGGTCGCAGACGGCGCGGGCGTTGCTGTGGCTCGCGATCACAGGAGCCTTCGTCAGCTCCATCACGTCCCAGAAGCCCTCGTCGTTGAGGTGGCTCACATCCACGATCATGCCCAGCCTGTTGAGCTCCCCCACGGCCTGGGCCCCCATCTCGCTGAGGCCGCCCCCAGTCCGCCTATCAGCCACACCATCCGCTAACTCGTTCCTGATACTATGTACAAGACCCACCATACGCACCCCCAGCCTGTGATAGACGCGCAGCACCTCCACGCTGCCCTCCAGCACGTCGCAGCCCTCGATGCTGAGCATGGCGGCCACCTTCCCCGCCTTCTTTGCCTTGGTGATCTCGGCGCTCCTGGTCACAGGCGCCACCGTGCCCGGGCTGGCCTCGCACTCAGCGTAGAACCTGCCGATCATCTCCAGGGCCGTCCTGAGGCTGTGGCTGGGCGCCCTGCCCCGCTCCCCGCTAACGGCGAAGACTGGCACGTGACGCCGCCCTCCAGGAGCCTGGGGACGTCGATGTGGCCCAGGCCGCTGCGGGAGACCATGCCAACCTCGCTGCGGTCAGCCCACATGCTGTCCCGCGGCCGGGTGAAGGCCGGCAGCATGCACTTCAAGGTGTCGCAGTGGGTGTCCACCACCACCGAGTCCCTGTGCAGCTCCAAGTAGTCCATAGACTATGAATCGGTGCCCGGCGGTATAATAAGAATGGCGGGGGCCCGCCTAGATGACGAACCTGTTCTGCTCGTCCTCGCGCTGCTTGCCCAGTCCCTTAACCATGCCCTGGTTGGTGACGTCCATGTCGTACTCTATGAAGCCGACGACCATGTCGGTTATCGTGTCGCTCATAAGCTGCAGCTCGTCCCTGGTGAACTGGCTCATCACCTCGGGGCTGTTCACCCACTGCATCCAGCCGCCCAGGCTCTGGCTGAGGGCACCGAAGCTGAACCTCATGCTCTTGAGCAGGTCCAGGCGGTCCATGTCCCTGTTCCCCTTGAGCATCCTGAGCTGCTCTATGGTCTTCTCGCTCCGGTCGATCCAGGTGCTGTTCATCGCTGTACCCGGGTTAACTATCAGCCGCGGGTATTAAACTGTGTGGAGCCCCCGTCGAACATTTAAATTCGTGCTCCGCGTATCCTCGTTGGGCCGGGGTCGCTTAGCCTGGTATAGCGCCAGCCTGGAAAGCTGGTGTCCGCGAGGACGCAAGGGTTCAAATCCCTTTCCCGGCGCCAAAAACATATCACAAAACCATACTGGGGATTCATAACTGTTTTACGAAGATAAAACAAGATATGCCGGTCTGGCATGTCAGAGAAGAAGAAGTACTTCGCCTTTAGGGAGAAAGATTTGAAGTGGATAGACCCTCTCCTCCATGAATGGTCTAGGAAGGAGGGGAAGCCTTATAGCGACCTCGTTCTGCAGTTGCTGGAAGACTACAGGGACAGGGAACCGCCCCTAAGAGACACACTGGACATGGCCACCAGTTCAATGAAGGAGATGCTATCAGACTACTCGGCTCGATCCAGGGACGCTCTGGACGACGTCATGGAGAAATCGATGGACGGATTACAGACGGTACAGGACAAGTTGAAGTCTGGTGGAACGAAGCTGATGGAACAGATTCGCAAAGTGGAATCAAACGTCCGTACAAAGCTGGAAGACATCAAGGCGGAGAGAGAATAGCCAACCTGCGGTACTGAAGAGGTATAGGCCCTATCCTAACCCCACTAAGAACGCGTGGTGCCCCGAAGTCAGCAAGGTTCATGCTTGTATCGTCATAAGGACGCAGGGGTTCAGATCCCTTTCCTGGCGCCAACCATAAACAGTTATTCCTGAACCAGATGCAACTCTGTACCGTCGAGGTCCTTAAAGAAGACGGTCAATCTGCCCGGCCTCCCCGCTATGGGGATTGGAGGCGAGTCGAACCTTATCCTGTCCTTGAGCCTCTCATATGCCTCCGCCACGTCGCCTACTCTGAAGCCTAGGTGCCTGAACCCTGTGTCTGTGAGCTTGCGGGGCTGGCGATGGGTCTCCAGGCCCTCCCTCTGGTGCATCAGCTCGACCTTGGCTTCGCCCAGCCTCATGACGGCTACCCTGTCGTCGGGCCTCTGTATGGTCTCTACGTGCTGGAAGCCTAGGAGCCTGTAGAACTCTACGCTGCGCTCCAGGTCCTGGACCACGATGAGGACGTGGTCGAAGGTTAATCCATCGGACATGCCTTCTTCGGCTTACAACGTATCTCGGCCGATTAAAATGGTTCGTCGCCCCCGGGCTGGCGGGGGCCACATGTTTAAACTAGAGTGGAGGATATGAGGTGTCGAGGGCGATGGGCGTGATACGGGTTGCGGAGGCACGCGACGTTCCTGAGCTAGCCGATGCCCTCTCCCGGGCCTTCGACGGTGACCCTGTCCTCTCCTGGGTCATGAGGGACGACGGGAAGCGCTCTGAGGCCATGCGAGGCCTCTTCGCCTACATCCTCAGGGAGAGCGTCCCCCACGGCGAGGTGACCGCCACCGATGAGCTGGACGCCTGCGCCGTCTGGGTGCCCCCCGGCGTCTGGGCCGAGCCGCCGGGGCTACTAGAGTCGCTGCGGATGCTGCCGGAGACGCTGCGGTGGGCCGGCCTGAGCAGGCTCCGCCGCTTCAAGGAGATGGACGCGGCCGAGTACGCGAAGAGGCCTAGGGAGCCCCACTTCTACCTGGCGGTCTTGGGCGTCCGCCCCGACAGGCAAGGGGCGGGCTTGGGCTCCGCGCTGCTGAGCCACACCCTGAGCCGCCTGGACGAGGCCGGGATGCCCGCATACTTGGAGAACTCTAAGCCAGCCAACATGCCCCTCTACGAGCGCCACGGGTTCAGGGTGTTTGACGAAATCAATTTGCGGGGTGGGGGCCCCAAGGAGTGGTGCATGTGGCGTGAGCCTAGGGGCACCTCGGTTAATTCATAAACGGTGCCCGCCTACTACTTGGTGGTGGATTGTTTGGTTAAGGTGCTCGAGAACGTTTACAGCATCGACCACTCTGAGGCAGGGGACCACAGCCTTGAGACGTGGGTTCTCAACTGCGGGAAGGGCGTGGTGCTCATCGACGGAGGCATGAGGGAGAACGCCGTAGAGAACATTGGGAAGGAGCTTAAGTCCATGGGGAAGGGCTGGGGGGACGTGAAGCTCATCCTGGTCACCCACAAGCACGGCGACCACGTGAAGAACCTGCCCAGGCTCGTGGAGCTCACAGGCGCACCCGTGAAGGCCGAGGAGCACGAGGCGCCCCTCATCGAGGCCGCCGTGGGTGTCAAGGTGGGCAAGCTGAAGCACAAACAGGTGCTCAACTACTGTGGAGGTATCGAGGTGGTCCACGTTCCAGGCCACTCGGAGGGCAACGCCTGCTACTACCTGCGGAAGCACAGAGCCATGATAGCGGGGGACACCATCTTCGGGGACCCCCAGGGCGGCCTGATCCCGCCGCCCGAGAAGTACTGTCTGGACGTCAAACAGGCGACCCAGATGATCAGGCGGCTTCTGGACTACGATTTCGATTACCTGCTGATTACCCATGGCAAGGATATCATGGGCGACGCAAAGAAGTGTGTGCAGAGTCTCGTGGAGCGCTGCTGAGCGAAGCCCATAATTATCCCTCGCCCACATTCAAGGCTCCATGGGTCTGAGGGGCCTGCGGTGGGAGTACAGCTACACGGTGCTCCTCATCACCTGGATGGGCTGGATCAGCATTTACCTAGCCCGAAGCGTCCTGCCGCCCGTGCTGCCCGTCCTCGCTGAGGAGCTTGGCCTGACCCACGCCCAGTCAGGTTTTCTGGAGACCGCGTACCTCGTAGGCTACATAGTCAGTAAGATGCCCGCCGGGGCGCTGTCCAACAGGTTCGGGGCCCGCAGGGTATTGGCGGCCAGCATGGTGGGGTACGGCGCGGCCACCTTCCTCGTCTCAGGAGCCACAGGGTTCACCCAAATACTCGTCCTCAGGTTCCTGGTCGGCCTATTCCAGGGGGTGCACCTGCCAGTGGCCAACGCACTGCTCTCTGACAGGTTCGGTTCAAGGCAGAGCAGGGCCATAGGGTTCAACGAGTCGGGGGCCAACATCGGCAACACCCTGGCCTTCCCGGTCACCGTCACCATAGTATCCAGCCTGGGCTGGAGGTACGCCTTCATTTTCCTCAGCCTACCCGCGTTCCTGCTCTCAGCCGCAGCGTTCACACTCATGAGGGACGAGGAGCCTGCACCCGCCGTGGTCGGCTCCAAGCCCAACGGGAGGTTCAGGGACTACTGGCGGCTGCTCGTCCCCTTCGCCCTGAGCCACGGCGCCTACAATCTGGTGCTGCGTACTACCTTCACGTTCACCCCCAGCTTCCTCGTGGAGTTCAAGGGCCTGGACGTGGCCGCGGCCGGGCTTGTGGCCGCCTTGCTGCCCTTCGCGGGTATATTCGCCAAGATGGCCAGCGGCCTCGTGGTGGAGCGTCTGGGGAGGAGGCTCAGCATCTGCGGCTCCTCCGCCCTGAGCGCCGTGTTCCTCGCCACCCTGGTGATCTTCCCCAGCGGCTCCTACCTGGGGGTGAACCTTCTGCTCCTGGGTCTGACCCTATACAGCTTCAGCCCCATCATATACTCGTCCACGACCGCCTCGCTCCCCTCCGAGTACAAGTCCCTCGGCCTGGGGGCGGTGACGGTGGTCGGCAACATCGTCGGCGCCGTCTCCACCTCCATCGTCGGCGCCCTCATCGACCACCAGGGATACGGATTCACCTTCATCGCCATATCGGTGGCCACGGTCCTTTCCTCCCTCCTCATCGCCGCGGTGATGAGGGAAGAAGATAATAAAGTGTAATACTATAAAACTGGCAATATGCCTCAGTGGAATACATGGGTACAAACTATAGCAGCTATACTTGCATTCACCATCTTCGCCTCAGTTGCCCTGAACCCCGGGATTGAGCGCACCGTGGTGGTCTACACATCGGTGGACCAAGTCTTCTCGGAACCCGTCTTCAGAAGGTTCGAGGAAGCCACAGGGATAAAGGTGAAGGCCGTCTACGACGTGGAGGCCGCAAAGACGACCGGCCTCGTCAACAGGCTCATCGCTGAGAAAGCTAGGCCCCTGTGCGACGTATGGTGGAGCGGCGAGATCGCTCAGACCATACTACTGAAGGAGGAGGGCGTCCTGGCGCCCTACAGGTCCCCGTCGGCTGAAGACATCCCACCCCAGTATGTCGACCCTGACTGGCACTGGGTAGGCTTCGGCGGCAGAGCCAGGGTGCTGCTGGTCAACACCGAACTGGTCGACCCGGGGGACGTCCCTGACAGCCTCTTTAACTTGGCGAGCACAGGGGTGCCCGCTGAGAAGGTTGGGATAGCGTACCCCATGTTCGGGACCGCGGCCACACAGGCCGCGGCCCTGTACGCCTTCCTAGGGCCCGAAGAGGCCCGCGCCTTATTCACGGACCTCAGGGACGCGGGAGTCCGTGTGGTGGACGGCAACTCCGTTGTACGTGACCTCGTGGCCGGAGGCCAGCTCGCCATGGGCATGACTGACACCGACGACGCAATAGGGGCCATCGAGAGGGGTGCGCCCGTGGAGATGGTCTTCCTGGACCAGGGTCCTGACGATATGGGCACACTCATCATACCCAACACTGTGGGAATGATAGCGGGGGCCGCGCACCCCGATGAGGCCAAGGTCCTCCTGGACTACCTTCTGAGTGAGGAGGTTGAGGCCCAGCTTGTGGACTCCGGCTGGCTTCAGATGCCCCTACGGCCTGTGCCCGTGGAGCAGCCCTACTTCGACGCCTCGTCCGTCAAGGGGATGACCGTGAGCTGGGTGGACGTCTACACGCACATCGAACAAGCCAAAAAGGACATGGCTGAGATATTCGTCAGGTAAGACCATGACGGCTGTGGCATCAGTTATGGCGTATTCGCGTAGGTTGCCCTCACTTGCACTGACGTCCCTGTGGGTGTTAGCCGTCTTCTCGCCTGTGCTTCTGCTCACAGCCGAGTCGGCAGCGGAGACCCTCAGGAACCCTGAGCTGCTCGCCCTCGCGTTGCCGACGGGCCGCAGGCTGGGGCTGCTGGTGAACAGCCTCGGCCTCTCAGCCGCCGTGTCCCTGTCAGCCGTCGTCGTCGGCCTACTCGCAGGAAGCGTCCTCTGGGAGTGGGACGCCGGCCCTTGGAGTCGGCTCCGCTGGCTGCTCCTGGCCCTCGTCCCCGTGCCGCCGTACATCCACGCCCTGAGCTGGATGACGGCCCTCGACTGGCTCGGCGTATCTACCGCGGGCTGGGCGCCCACCTTCCTCGTGGAGTTCATGGCCTACCTGCCCCTGGGCCTCGGCCTCAGCCTGATAGGGTATATGGGTGTGGACGCGTCCATGGTGGAGGCGGCCAGGCTTCACAGGCCAGACGGGGACGTGTTCACCCGCGTCGTGGTGCCCCTGGTGGCGCCGGCCCTGGTGGCCGCTGGCGGCCTGGTGTTCGCGTTCACGGTCACAGACTACAGCGTCCCGACCCTGTTCTCGGTGAACGTTTACAGCTTGGAGGTGTTCAGCGACTTCAGCGCCTCCAACCAGGCGGCACGATCCATGATGCTCTCCGTCCCCATCCTGCTTGCAACAATGCTGGCTCTGTGGGCCTCCCAGTCCAGCCTCAGGAGCGTGGTTCAGAGCGATGCCTCTAACCGTCCCGCGCCCAGGCTCAGTTATCCGGCTTGGCTCGGCTCGCTCAGGCTCATCGGGCTGGGTGTCGCGTGCGCCCAGGCGCTGGTCTTGGCTGTGACCCTGGTCTCTGCCTCCGGCGGCCCGGGCAGCGTGGTCTACGCGGTCTCCTCGGCCCACGGCGACATCGGGTTCACTCTCTTCCAAGCGGCCGCGACGGCGGCTCTGTGCGTGCCCCTGGCGTTCGTGGCGGCTGACCACATGAGGCGGGGCAGCGGGCCGTGGTGGCTCATGGCCGTGGCCCCCCTGGCCGTGCCCTCCCCCCTCGTGGGGATAAGTGTACTCAGGCTCGCCGGGGCCTCCGGGCTCCTGTACGGTTCCTGGGCGGCCCCCGTCCTGGGCACCGTGGTACGGTTCACCCCCGTGGCCAGCCTGGCCGCTTTGGCCCAGCTGAAGCGCTTGGACCCGCTTCTACTGGACGCAGCTGACCTGTTCGGAGGAACACTAGGCCGGGCCTGGTTCAGGGTGAGGCTGCCTCTTCAGGCCCCAGGGCTCGCGGCAGCGGCCGCCCTGGTGTTCGCGTTCACGATGGGCGAGATGGGCGCCACACTGCTGACGGTACCCCCAGGCGTAAGCACTGTTACCATCCGGGTGTTCAACTACCTCCACTACGGGGGCTCCGACGTGGTGGCCGGACTCTGCCTCGTGATGGTGGCCGCCATGGCGGCTGCAGGCTTAATAGGTTTGACCGCGTTTAGTCTCAGGCGCGATTCAGGGGGGAGAAGCGAATGATCGAGGTCAGGGGGCTCACCAAGCGCTACGGGGACGCCGTGGCGCTGGACGGTGTGAGCATGTCCGTGGAGCCCGGGGAGGTCCTGGGGCTGGTGGGCCACTCGGGCAGCGGCAAGACCACGCTCCTCAGGGTCATAGCGGGGCTCCTGGCAGCCGACGTGGGCTCCGTGTCCATAGACGGCGTGACCGTGAGCGACCCGACCCCCCTGGTGCCCCCCCGCCTCAGAGGCGTCTCCATGGTGTTCCAGACGCCGGCCCTCTGGCCCCACATGACGGTGGCCGAGAACATCAGGTTCACCCTCGAAGGCGTGGCCGGTGTTGAGCAGGACCGACGCACATCCCGGCTCCTCAAGAGGGCGGGCCTCGAAGGCTTCTCTGACCGGTTCCCGGGTCAGCTCAGCGGAGGCGAGGCGCGCAGGGTCTCGGTGCTCAGGGCCCTGGCCCCCGGGAAGCCATACGTGCTCATGGATGAGCCCCTGGTGAACCTGGACCCCGACCTGAAGAGGGAGGTCCACTCCCTGATCAGGGCCGAGACGGCGGGCCGGGGCGTCCTGTACGTCACCCACGACGCCTCGGAGCTGGAGGGATTCGCCGACAGGGTTCTCAGGCTCAGGAGGGGCAGGCTTGAGGATTAGCCGATCAACAATGGCGGCTGCCGGCTCCCTGGCCCTGGCTATCATAGTGCTAGCCGCGCTGCCGTACCTCAGGCTCGACGACGGCGGCGCCACGGAGGAGGGACCCTGGGCCATCATCAGGCCACCCTCCGACGTGACGTGCATGGTGCCCCTGGGCGGCACGCTGTGGGTTGGCGGCAAACTGGGCGTCGTAGGTATATCCATAGCCGACCACGGCCTCGTGGACTTCCCCTGCGACGTGAAGCTCAGCTACGTCCGCCACATGGTGCCCGATCACGGCGGTCTCCTCATAGGCCACGACAACGGTTTAACCAACTACACGGGGGGCATCTGCGTCACGCTCACCGCCTCAGACGGCCTTGTGGACGGGCGCGTTAACTACCTTCTGAGGGACCGCGGCGGTGTCCTGTGGGCCGGGACGGGGCAGGGCGCCTACTACAACGACGACGGCGGGTGGCGGAGGCTGACCACAGAGGACGGGCTCCTCAACAACGCTGTGAACGTCATGCTTGAGGACGCGGAGGGGGGCCTCTGGTTCGGCAGCGACGCCGCGCCCCTCGGAGGCGTCAGCGTCCTCCGGGGCGGCGTGTGGACCTACTTCACCACGGGGAACGGGCTGCCTCACAACGATGTCAACTCGCTCTACCTGGACGCGGACGGCTCCGTTTGGGCCGCCACGGGGCTACTGGACAGGGGCGGCGCTGCCCACTTCGTCCAGAGTGGCGGGGAGTGGATCATATCGGAGGTGCTGACCGCCGAGGACGGGCTCCCTGATGGCAAGGTGAGGTCCATGTACCGTGACCCGGGCGGCGTCCTCTGGATAGGCTCAGAGAACAACGGCCTGGCCCGGCTGGAGGGCGGGTCTGTCCAGGTCTTCACCCAGGAGCAGGGCTTGTCCCATGAGGAGGTTAAGGTCATGTGGACGGACCCGGGGGGCAGCCTCTGGCTGGGGACCAGGAACGGTGTGACGGTGCTGAGCCCCGAGGACCTGAGGGCCATCAGCGGCAGGTAGCTTTAACTTGATTTAATTGGAGCAACCTTAACGAATACGATATAAAGAAGGGGTTATAAATGAGAAGCCAGTAGGGGGGAACAGTTATGTCTGAGCAGCAGGGCCCGCAGAACAGTATCCAGTTCATCGTAATGCTGGTGAAAGCCTTCGTCACCGGCGTACCCAAGATGATCAAGACCATCATAATCACGGTCGTCATCTCCGGCATGTTCACCCTAGGTCTCCACTTCTACCTGATACTGGTGCCCAACGACGGGTTCAACAGCTCAGGCAACCCTATACTGGACAGTATACTGGTTCTCGCCGACGTGAACCCCACGCCCCCCAACGTGCTCCTGTTCTGGTTCCTGCTCAACTTCCTGTTCTGGTGGATCATAGGCGTCTTCCGGGAGAAGGGCATAATCGGCGGCATCAAGCAGTTCGTAACCACACCCATATTCGTAGCCAAGTCGCTGAGGGACGCCGGCCTAGGCGCGTTCCCAATGCTCATGGCGGGCCTAGCCTTCGCATTCACCATGAGGCTGACCATCCTGGGCACCATGACGACGCTCCAGATGTTCCTCATGACCATAGGCGTCCTTGTGAGCCAGACAGACAGCATCGTCCTCATAGGGCTCCAGCTGGGCTTCAAGGACGTGAAGGGCCTGGTGAGCCGCGGCCAGCCGGTGCAGCTGCCGGGCGCGGCGCTCCCCGCAACCATGGTCCTGGGCGCGGTCCTGGGCTTCGCGTACCTAGTCTACTTCCCGTTCAACACCCTCATGGCCCAGGCACTGGTCGCCCTGATGGTCATCGGCCTGATAGTCCTCTTCGTGAGGGGCAGAAAGAGCGGCGGCGTGAACACCCTCGCCATGGCCCTCATGCTGCTATGTGTGTTCACCGTGGCCGCTCAGCCCGCGCTGGCTGACGACGGCGGCGCAGCCGAGTCAGGCGGAGCCATGAACGTCATCAACAACCCCACCCTCAGGGACTTCATGATCAGTCAGGGCATAAACCCGGCGCTGGCGGGCATAGCCGCGAGCCTGTTCGCCCAGGGGAGGCTGACGAAGGGGCTTTTCGACAAGCTGAAGAGCGGTAAACTGGATTACAGTGGCTTATCTAACAGAGAGTTCGACACGATGAGGGGAATCCGCACCAAGCTCCTCACAAACCTGCAGCACATGGAGCACGAGATATGGTTCGGTAAGGCCCAGAAGCTGTGGAAGGGCGAGGGTGAGCCGGGAAACGTGAGAGCCCACATAGACAAGCTCATCGACGACCTCATCCACGGGAAGAGCGTGGACCTTAACAAGTACGGCCAGATATACACGGTTTACACGGGCCACGTGACGGGCCGCACCATCACAGAGGACATGATCCCCACGAGCAACCAGCTTTGGAGGGAGACCATCAGCGACGGCGTAGCGTGGACCACCCGGGAGATCGTGACTGGCCGGACCATAGACGGCGAGACCAGCTACATGTCCTTCGCCCTCAGGGGCCTCCTGGGCATAGCCACGGGCGGAGGCTCCGAGTACGTGTACGTCCCAGCCAACAGCCTGTACACCATGAAGAACTACGTGGACAGGGGAGGCAGCAGCATCCTGGGCGGCTTCCTGGCTGGGGGCGGCGAGGCCATCTTCCAGTGGGGCGTAGGCCGCGTCATAGGAGGCGGCCTCAACCTGGCCGGCAGGGGCCTCGGTAGGGTGGGCGGCTACCTGGCCACCAAGTTCCCCAACGCCGCGAAGGGAGTCTCCGGTGCTTTCACCAAGATCAACAACGTCCTGAACACCAAGATAACGTGGCCGGGCAAGGGGGCCACGCCCAGGGTCCCGGGGGCCCCCGGCGTCAACCAGATCAACAAGATCATGGGCCAGGTGAAGCAGAAGCAGGCCACAGGCTCACCCTACCCGGGCATCAAGAACCCCACCTTCACCAACGCTGGTAAGCCCCCGGACCTCCGCGGCATGACCCAGAGGGACGTCAAGGCGCTGCGGGTAGTGATGGACAAGCACGGCGCCCAGGCCCAAATGAGGCCCACCACCAAGTACGCCCGCGCACACCTGGAGAAGGGCACAGCGGTGCCCAAGTCGGAGCTGATAAAGAACAAGACCATCAACGACATCGACAGCAAGCACCTGGGCTTCCCCGGCGGAGACCAGAGGGGCCTGGCCGCGTGCAGGAAGCCTAACCCGCTGCCCGCCAGCAAGCCACCGGACATGAGCAAGGCCCAGTGGCGGGAGCTGCGCACCAGGCACGCCCAGAGGTCAATGGAGTTCAGGGACCAAGCCAATCACCTGACCAAGCTGGAGGGCCAAGGCAAGATCACCTGGGACAGGAGGACCGGCATCATATACGACAAGGCAACGGGCAAGCCCTTCACCGGCGACAACGACGCCTTCAGCTTTACGGACGCCGTCACAGGCAAACCCGTCTCGCCTTTCACCAACCAGCAGATCAACCAAGACCTGCAGAAGCTGGGCGTCACCCAGCACAACGAGCACCTGGGCTGGGACTACGGCAACCTGCCTAAGACGCCGGGCGCCGGCGGCGCACAGTCCAAGTTCCAAACCGCCCAGGGCATCGACAACAAGATACTGACCGGCCACGGCCCAGGCGGTGAGCCCCTCAACACCTACAATCCCTTGAACTTCAATGAAAGGCAAGGGTACGGGGCCGAGAATGGCTGGTCCACCAGCTACTGGACGGGAGGCACACGGTGATGAACACGCCGTTCAAGGAGGAGGAGCGGAGGAGGCTCCTGGACGACTACTTCAGGGACCAGGAGAGGTCCGAGGAGCTCGACTACGAGATAGCCACGACGCAGGGCGAGGCCACCGAGACAGTGATACAGGAGCTGGACGCGCTCAGGGCCAGCCTATCCGAGGCCAGGGACCAGTACAGGCTGAACGTCCCGGTGCTACCCCTATCCCGATGCCCCATCACCCAGCAGGTAACCTACCACAGCATCGATCCCTACGGCCTGGACGGACTCTGGTGGGACAACCAGGTGCCCATAAGGCCCGTGGAGGTCCTTCCCAGCACCTTCATCATGGTCCTAGGCGCCCTCAAGCTGGGGCCCAGCGTGGAGAATACGCCGTTCCCAGTCAGGCCGGGCCCAGAGGCCCCATACGTGGTGCCCGAGGTGCTAGGCCACCCAGACATATATGCTGTGGTGTCCACCGTTAAGGTGGGCACCCACACAGCGTACCCAGTGTTCTACTACGGTATCGGCTGGGAGGGCAAGGTCGAGCCCATGAACAACTGGGGCGCCAACCACTGGAGCTACATGGACAGGAACGGCGACCTCAGGTACCACGAGTACGGCGCCGTCCCCGTGACGGACGACTCCTACCTGGAGGGCCTCGACGGCGACGAGGGCGAGGAGGAGGACGAGGGCTACACGGTGGACTACGATCTCAGGCGCTGGGTGGAGGAGGGCAAGCTCCTCTGGATAGAGCCCGGCGACCAGACCATGACGCTCAGAGAGGGGGCCTCCGGCTGCCCCTACCTGGACCTTCCAGGGGGCCGGGTCTTCTCCCTCATACTGGACGGGGAGAGGCATGACGACATAGACGAGGAGGATTAGAGATGGCAAACAAGAACATGAACGACCAGGAGCTGGAGATGAAGGAGTACCTCGTCCCCAAGTCCGCGGTTCAACCCCTACTCACCAGCTTCAGCATGGTGCGCAACAGGCTCGGGGAGGTCTTCGACCTCCCCCAGGGAGACGCCGGCCAGGCCACCGGGTGGTGGCAGGGCCAGAAGCCTGACGACCAGGTCGCCTTGAGGCAGGCGCTGACGGCGCTCGCCTCGCCCGTCATCATGAGCGACATAACCATCATGAGGGGCGACCAGGGCCTGGTGCAGACTACGCTGGTCAAGGAGAGCCTGAGGGCCGACGACCCCGCGTTCCTGGTGGGCACCGACGAGAGCGGAGAGAACCTGCGGCTGAGGAGGCTGCAGAGCCCCGAGGTGATGGCGGGCACCATCCTCATGTACCTGGAGGCCGGCGTCGAGCCGGGCCTGGCCGAGTTCAAGTTCGAGGTGAGCCCCAGCGAGTTCCTGGTGCTCCTAGCCACCCTGGACCTTTACAGGCGCAGCCACCTCATATCTCTGCTTGAGCACGAGGAGATGAAGCCCAATCTGAAGCTGGAGGACGTCCAGAACAGCGTCAACGACGGGCTGCAGTACCCCGACCCCAGGTGGCTGGTCCCATTCGTGGTACCCATCCTGCCCTCAAAACCTGAGCTGGACTGGAACGCCATATGGCAGGCCGTCTATAGCCTGAACGCCAGGGGCATTGTGAAGCTGAGCGAGGACAACACGTCGCTGGTGCTCACGGAGGCCGGGGCCCTCCTGGCCACGGAGATGCTCAGGAAGATGGCCCAGATACGCGTAGCGTCCCTGGGCTACACCGAGGACGGTAAGCCGGCCAGCCAGACCAGCTTCTTCGTCAGGGGCGAGAACCTCATATGGTACATTGACGTGGGGGCCGAATCGGTGGTGGTGGCCGCCGTAGACCTGGATAAGGCGGGGGAGCTCATCAATGAGCTCTTCAAGCCTGTGGGCGCGCCACCCACAGTACAGCCGGCGAGGGCGGCGGCGCCAGCCCAGGCGGCGGCTCCGAGGCCCGCCGCGCAGGCGACGCCCGCTGTCAGGTACTGCCCCAGCTGCGGCCAGCCCGCGACGTGGATCGAGCAGTACCAGCGCTGGTACTGCTACGGCTGCCAGAAGTATCTAGAGCCCTAGACGCAACACTTTTTCCCTCACATTCTTTTACCCTCACCATGGCCCACGTGGGCCCGCTTTGGATGAGGTCCAGGTCACCCGGGGAGGCTGAGGCCGCGGGCCACAGGTTCGCGGGCTGCCCCTCTCTGAGCCTAGAGTAGCTCCTCGACCATGGCGGCCACCATCTCCGCGATGGCGGGGCTGCTGGTGAGGCCGGGGCTCTCGATGCCGACGAGGTTGATGAAGCCCGGCAGCCCTCGGTCCTCTTCGTGTCTGATGACGAAGTCGCGGACGGGGTCACCGGGTCCCTGGAGCTTGGCGCGTATGCCGCTCATGTCGGGGTGCAGGTCTTCGACTCCGACGGTGGGGAAGTACCTGACCACGTCCCTCCAGAAGGGCGTCCTCTCGGACTCCACCGCGTACCCGATCTCCTTCACGTAGTAGGCGTTGGGCCCGAACTTGGTGCGGCCCGTGAGGTCCGGGACGCTGTGTATGCCCAGGCTGGTCTTGTCCTTGGGCTCCGGCGGGTAGACCAGCATGGTGGCGGGGGGCTTGCCGCGTAGGCTGAAGTAGTCACCCTTGCACCAGTGTATTCTGTACCCGGCCTGGTCTACGTCGATGCCGGCCATCTCTGCTACTTTGTCGGCGTAGAGGCCGGCGCTGTTTATGACGACGCCCGCCTCGATCTCGAAGGGGTCGCCGCCCGTCTTCATCTCCACGATGTAGCCGTCTCTGGTCTGCCTGATGCCTGTGACCTCCGTGCCCAGGACCAGGGGGTCCAGGCCCGCCTTTCTTCTGGCCTCCCTGTGGAAGTGGTCCATGAGGCCGTGGGCGTCGATGATGCCGGTTGTGGGGCTGAGGACGGCGGCGTCTGCCCTGACGTGGGGCTCCAGTCTGTGGACCTGGTCGGCGTCCAGCATCTCCAGGTCCCGTGCCCCGCAGGCGGTGGCCTTCTCCATGAGTTCCTCGATCTGCCTGACCTCGTCCTCCCCGTTAGCCACGATGATCTTCCCAAGCCTCTTGTGGGGCACCTTGTGCTTCTCGCATATCTCGTAGAGGATCGGGTTTGCCTTGACGCACAGCTGGGCCTTGAGGCTGCCCTCGGCGTAGTAGATGCCCGCGTGGATGACCTCGCTGTTCCTGCTGCTTGTGCCCTGGCCGTAGTTCAGCTCCCGCTCAAGGACGTACATGTCCCTGTCTTTGGATGCGATCTGGGACGCTATGGCTAGGCCGACGACGCCGGCTCCTACGACGACGACGTCTACGCGGTCCAAGGTGAATCAGAGAAAGGGTTGTGGACTTCCTTAAAGCGTGTTCGATGGAGGGGTGGCTACTTGGTTTCCTTGTACCACTCCTCGGGGGCTCCGTCGGTCTCCGGGTCGTAGCCGCTGGGCAGCAGCTCCTCTATGCCGAGTATCTCGGTGATGAAGACCTCGACGACGCCCTTGACTGTGGTGCCTTCGGCCAGGTGGCCTCCGACGGTGGGCACGTTCCAGGCGCCTCCTATGACGTAGTGGATGGCTGGGAAGGGCTCTGGTTTGCCTTTGACCAGCCTCGTGTGGATCATGCCGCTCATGCTGATGAGCATGCTGAGGTTCTGGAAGCTTGCGGCGGTCTCATTGTGCCATTTGGATGGGTCCGTGTTGTCGGGGGTCCACATGAACATCTTGGCTGGGCTGAAGCCGCCCATGAATGCGGCGTGTATCTTGCCGAACCTGATCTTCTTGTCCTTGGCGAACTGCTGTATTGCCTTGTAGACGTCGGCGCCTGTGGTGAGGCGGATGATGAACTCGCGTCCGCTGCGGCACTCGACGGCGTGGTACTCGTTGGGGCGCGAGGCTTCTCTCTCCCATGGGTCCTTCATGTTGGTCGGGTGATAGGGGGAGGATCAGCGAATAAAGGCTTGGATGGCCGTCGTTGGGGAGGCTGCGGGTTAGCTGACGCGCATGAGTTCGTCGAGGATGCCGAGCTGTGTGGGGCTGGCTCTGACTATGTCTGTGCTGCTGAGGAGGCCGACGAGTTTGTCGCCGTCCACGACGGGTAGGCGCTTGATCTTCTTGATGGCCATGACTCTGGATGCTTCGTCGAGGGCGGCGTTCTGGTCTATGGTGATGAGGGGGCTGCTCATTATGTCTTTGGCCCAGACTGTGGTGGGGTCCATTCTGGGTTCGACGATGCGTCTGAGGATGTTGGCTTCGGTTATTATTCCGACGGGTCGGCCGCTGGCTGTGACTATGACGCTGCCGATGTCGAACTTGTTCATCTTCTGCACCGCCTGGTGGACGGTGTCGTCTGTTTTCACGGTCTTGATGTTCTTGGACATTACGTCTCTCACGATGATGAGTCCGCTCATAGAATTCACTCAGTGAATGATTTGGTGCCTGGGCTTTTAACGTTTAGTTAGTGGTTTGTTACATGCTACTTGTAATAAGGCGTTTTTTATTGTGTGCATGGTGGGGGGGGGGGGGTGTAGTCGCCGCCGCCGCGGTTCCCCGTTTTTGGGCTCGTTTTCTGGTTTGGCGGCTTTTTCAGGGCTTCTAGGCGGCGACTACCGGTGGCGGTCTCCGCGGGGTGTTCTCTGTTCGGCGGTTATCTTAGTTGATGCGCATGCGCGGCATATTTTTAGGAGTGTTTTAATTCCCTAGTTTGGAGGCCCACCTTTCACCATCCCAAATCTAAGATTTATTACATGGGATAACTGAATTTTAATGTCTCTATAGAGAATATTTGAGCCTTCTCAAGTTCGTCGAATAACTTTTATCCATGCATAATCTTATTTTTACATAATGAAAAATATATCAAAAATATTTTTACTGTTACTTGTATCCTCGCAGATTAACATTACGCAAGGTAGATCCATTTACATATATAACGATGTTAACCCAAATGATTTGACCCAATGGCTAGAGGCGGAATATTGGGATTGGGATCCACGTCAAGCATGGGTCTCTGCAGGGCCACATCGTCCAGGAGATAAAATAACCGTTGAAGTTGACCCGAATTATCTTCTAAACACGACCCCATATTTCAAGCTAATAAGAATCGATGAAGGCCCCCATGTCATCCAGGAATACGTAGGGGACACTCAGTCCACGAACTGGACCATCACGTTACCTGATACCATCCCAGCTGAGTACCGCTTTGGAGTGGCTCTGAACAGAGTACATAATGAGACGTTGTTCTTTGTGCGGAATATCATTGTTGACGAGGTCCGTGCAGAGCTATCACTCGATAAGACTGAGTATCAACACGATGAAATACCGAAAATGGCACTGAAAAACCTGGGTACAGCCTCCCTTATCTTTGGAGTTGACTATTGGTTTGAAAAGTATGATGACGGAGAGTGGGGTCGCGTTGAGTGGGATACAACATGGATCGCAATTGGTATAGAGTTGGAGCCTGGGGGGGTGTATAGTAAGAGACTGGATCATCCGGTATTTACTGAGGGCCTGTACAGGGTCTGTAAAAAAGTTCACATTGGAGAGGATTATAGGTTACCGGGTCTTGAGCCAGTCTCTGAAGAGGTTCTAAAATCCGAGTTCACCGTAACCTCTTCACCTGGACTCTTATACTATCTAAGAATAATTACAGACGGGTTGTTACATGAACACATATTTATTCTCTTCCTCATTCTACTCTTTATTCCATTCTTACTATTGTTGTTGTACAGGTATCGAGCCAGAGGATGAGACAGGTTTGAATTATTCATATATTTATTGAAAATCGCGTATTTTCCCAGTCAACCACCAATATTTATTCTTTTTATCCATTATCCCTAAAATCTCAATTTGAGGCCATATCACAGCCAAGGATATAAAAATAATGAACGATAAAATATAGATGTATTTTCGTAAAATAATATCTTCAAGAACAATACCATACCAGAAAACAAGTATAGTATTTAAAATAGACTGTAATACAGCAATTTCAGAAAACACCGTTTTTTTATACGAATAGAATAAATTATTTGATATCAATAAAATCAAGTTTATAATATACAATGTTAAAAGCACTATGTTACTATTAGCGATATAATAATTGAATAATGTCATAATTATATTATTAGGATTTACTTCTATAATAAATATCGATGATATGTTTATGGAGTAAATAATTAATACCCAAATTACATAAAATCTTAATTTATTTTCAATTTTTCTTACAATTATATGTCCCAAGAACCCTAGTATCGCACTAGCAATAACAACAATATATCTAATATCCATAAAAGCATCCTTTGATATTTATTATTGATAAATATTTAACACTAACGTGAATCTATTTCTAGTTTGAGTTAGTCATACCGTTATCAATTTGTTCCTTTTTAAATGCTAAAATTCTTCAGAGGTTCTGGTACGCGCACACCATGCAACACATAAAACGTAAATAATTCATTTTCACACATATTCGATAATGGGTATTTTTGATAACCTAGTTAGTAATTTATCGTTGACCAAACTAATTATCGTAATAATCTCATGTTTTCAAACATTTATTATTCCAAAGTGATGACGGATTTCATATCTTGTATAATAATTATCCAGATTTTTTGGCATCAAGTAACTATATTACTTATTCTTTGATTTTAGGGGCGTTATTTTTCTTTTTTACAGGATTATTAAGAGAGCACAGTATGAGTATTCTACATTTTGTTATTTTTATTGGATACGGAGTTTTACGAAATGATATTATACTTTTTTATACAATTAATCTATACGTATTGGCTTTTCTATTTGGGTTTCTATTGTCAAGAGTATTCTTCAGATATTATCAAAAACCCTCTTTTATTGCTTTACGTGACTGGTGAGCTTATTAATAGATGCTCAAACATATTAAATATGAATGAATTCTTGTTATACTGCGGGAAATTCAATAAACCGGTTATATTCACTCGTGCGCGTGCGCTGTGAACAAAACCATTTTTCTCGGCACTTTTTAAAGTAAGAAAACATTAAAAATCCTCCAACTGCTCTGAGACCCTCCGGGCGTGCCTACACCCCCGATACTCAGGACACGTTCTACAACTGGACGTAAACGTTATCGGAGCGTCCCGGCAGCTCTTCCTGAGGCGTGTGTTCCCGATGCCGTACTCCAGGGGCCAAATGTCCTTCATGCTGCGTCACCCCTG